>QMMZ01000087.1 GCA_003647525.1 Deltaproteobacteria bacterium
CGTTCACATGTAACTGTAGCTCTGTCCGGAGATGGCGGGGATGAACAGTTCGCAGGATATGTGCGTTACTGGAGTACCAAATCCGCTGTAAAAGGATTACGATATATCCCGGTGCCGGTCAGGAAATTTATTTCCGATCTTTTAAAGGCTATTCCATTAAACTGGATAGAGTCATGCTACCTCCCGTTTAGGGATATTTTACCCCAACCATTTAGAGTGGCCAACTTCACTGATAAATGGCAAAAACTGACGGGCATGATAAGCCAGACATTAATTTCAGAGCTGTACAGAATGACCATTTGTTACTGGTCAAAAGAAGAACTGCTGTCACTTATCGGAAAACAACTTCCAGAGAGTCAATATGAAAAGACCTTCAGAGAAACCAAGGGCCGGCAAATTATTTCCAGACTTATGATGGTTGATCAAATGACTTATCTGCCAGATGCCATGTTGACAAAAGTTGACAGAGCCAGCATGGCTGCAAGCCTTGAAGTCAGAGTTCCGCTACTTGATCATCGGGTAATGGAATATGCTGCATCATTACCGGAAAATTTGAAATACAAAAATGGTACAGGTAAATATATTCTTAAAAAGCTTTTGGCTAAATATGTACCAGGAGAATTATTTGAAAGACCCAAAATGGGTTTTGGGGTTCCGATAGGCCACTGGTTTCATAACGAGCTGAAAGACCTTCTTTTAGATTATCTTTCTTCTGAGCGTTTAAAAAAAGAAGGTTTATTTGATCATGTGATAGTTGAGAAAAAAATTAAAGAACACATGTCCGGCAGGATTAATCGCCAATATCAGCTCTGGGCACTATTGATGTGGGAGATGTGGAGAGAACAATGGCTATAGACTTTCAGATAATTAATTTCACTGCGTTATCAGTCGTCGACGTATAACTAATACGTCTTCCTCCTTCTAGCCTTGTGAAATTAATTATCTGAAAGTCTATATAACCCTGAACCGTGAACCCTGGAACTTTGAACCTGAGTAGTTACTATTTCTTTTTCATATACCTGATAATTTTTCTTAGCATTGTATCAAAATCGGTTTTTGGCTCAAAACCTATCAGTTTGTTGATTTTTTCAGTACCTGGTACTCTGCGCTGCATATCTTCAAAGTCTTTTCCAAATGCTTCATCATAGGGGATCAGTTTAATAGTTGATTTGGAGCCTGTTTCTTTTATTATTCTCTTCGCAAGATCGTTAATCGAAATTTCCTCAGTTCCACCTACGTTAAATACTTCTCCGACAGCACCATCGTTTTCCACGAGAGTCATAAGCGCCTGAACAACATCTTTAACATATGTAAATGTTCGAGTCTGGTTACCGTCACCATAGACTGTTAAGGGCTCATTTTTTAAGGCCTGTGAAACAAATCTTGGGATAACCATTCCATATGCACCAGTTTGTTTTGGGCCGACAGTATTAAAAAGACGGGTTATAATTACTTCTAATCCAGTTGTTCTATAATATGCGAGCGCTGTAAATTCATCCATAAGCTTTGTAGCTGCATAACTCCATCTAAACTTGCTTGAAGGGCCGTATATTATATTATCTGTTTCAACTAATGGAGCATGAAGATGCTTGCCATATACTTCGGATGTTGATGCAATAAGAACCTTCTTCTTAAACTTGTCACACAGTTCAAGAACTTTTTCTGTTCCCTGGATATTAGTTTTTATTGATTTAAGAGGGTTGTTAAGTATATACTGTACTCCAACTGCCGCGGCTAAATGAAAAACAATGTCACACGTGCCTGTAAGCTCAAGCATTGTATTATGGTTTAGAATTGTATCAATATGGATGAATAGTTTGTTTTTGAAACAATCATTTTCCTTAAGTTCTTTTATATTATATAGAGATCCGGTTGAAAGATCATCGATAATATATACTTCGTCTCCTCTTTCAAGATACGCTTCAGCAAGATGAGATCCAATAAATCCTGCGCCACCTGTGATAAAAACTCTCATAAATATCTCCTTGATGAAAAAATAGGTAACCGTTCACAGTTGTCGGTTCACGGTTCACGGTTCACGGTTAGAGAGCGAGAGATCAAGGCAACCAACTGTGAACCTACAACCTGAGTAGTTACATATATTATAAAAATTAATTAGGCAATCTTAATTTTGTATATCACAGGAGACCTTTGCAAAACGCCCTTTTTGCCCAATTTCAGCGTCAGGCTCAAATTTTAAGCCTCGAAATACTCAATGTATTCCTACATTTAAAATTTTTGCCTTCCTTGAACTTGAACAAAATTGAGCATTTTTCAAAGGTCTCCACAGAAGTATTGCCAAAAGAAAAATTTCAATGTAAAATTTAGTTTTTTTTGAACCGTGAACCGTGAACCTGAGTAGTTACTATGATGTTTTTTAAAAATATCTCAGTATTATTCTTTATCACCTTTTTGTCATTTTTTTTATGTCTGGCATTAACACCGGTTGTCAGGCTTGTTGCGATTAAAAAGGGGTGGATTGCTTATCCCACAAAAGATCGCTGGCATAAGAAGCCAACCGCTCTTTTGGGTGGCATTGCCATATACCTTGGCATAGCAATACCCCTTTTTTTTATTGCGGATTTTTCCTCAATTCTACCTCATATTATAAGAACATCAGAGCATATAGCTTTGCCTTCAATAGGTGCGGTTATCTGGATTGGGATGACCCTTCTTTTTTTTCTTGGATTAGTAGATGATTTTATTCATATTAAGCCACATACAAAACTGGTGGGACAGATACTTGTAGCTTCAATGGTTACTTTTTTAGGATTTCGTCTTCACTGGTTTTCATCCCTTACTGTAGATACTACTTTAACTATAGTGTGGATCGTTGGCATAACAAATGCTTTTAATCTGATTGATAATATGGATGGCCTTTGTGCGGGTACAGGCTTTATTGCCGCTTCTTATCTGGCATTATTATATACAGGGATACTGCCGGAAGCTGCTCTTGTATCTGTAATAATTGCAGGGGCATTGGCTGCTTTTCTGTTTTACAACTTTAATCCCGCATCAATTTTTATGGGGGACTGTGGAAGTCTTTTTATTGGCTTTATATTATCTATGCTGTGTCTTTACTATGCTGAAGCAGGCGCAGCCAATGCAATGTCATTATATGCTGTCCCAATAATGATCCTCATGGTTCCTATTCTGGACACTTCCATGGTTACATTAATTAGAATCTTGAGTGGCCGCAAGGCTTCTGTGGGAGGAAAGGATCATACATCACATCGTCTGGTTATCATGGGGCTAAGTGAAAAAGGTGCGGTGCTGTTCTTATATGGAATCGGCGCTATATCAGGCATGTCAGCATTGTTTGTAAGCAAAAGTGATACATTAACATCTCCGGCAGTAATTATTCCGCTGGCTCTGTCAATTATTTTGATGGGAATTTACCTGTCCCAGATTCGCATATATCCTGAAAAGGAATTTTCAGTTTTACGTGGAAAATCTTATACTCCTATATTAATTGAGTTGACCTATAAACGGCAGCTTATGCTGGTAATACTTGATTTCTGTTTGATAGCATTTGCATATTATCTTTCTTACCGTTTACGTTTTGATTCCAATGAGTTTCCTGTTTATTTCAAAGTATTCCTGCATTCTCTTCCAGCAGTTATTGCCTGCAAGTTCGTGGCTTTTTTTGCAGTGGGAATTTACAGGGGGGTCTGGGGTTATATGAGCACAAATGATGTCTTAGTATATTTAAAGGCCTCTTCTTTAGCCACTATTCTGTCTGTTGTTGCAGTAACATATATTTACAGATTTGAAGCTTTTTCTAAAGGAATTTTTGTAATAGACTGGTTTTTAACTACTGGAGTTCTCCTTGGCAGCCGGGTTTCTTTCATGCTTTTTAGCGATACTATGAAAAGAAAAACCCTTGCCGGTAAAACAGTTTTAATTTACGGCGCGGGCAGGGGAGGGGAGATCCTGTTGCGTGAAATATTAAATAACAAAAGCCTTAAAATTAAACCAGTTGGTTTTATTGATGATGATAAATTAAAAACAGGAAAGACACTTCAGGGTTATCCGATTTTTGGGGTGTTTAAAGACATTGAAGCTCATCTTGATAAATATAAAATAAGCGGAATGCTGATATCTTTCAATAATAAAGATCTGCAAAAACTTAAAGCTATTAAGGAGTTTTGTAGGGCAAAAGACCTGTTTTTACAACAGTTTTCCGTTCATCTGAAAGATATTGATATAGGGAGAATATGAAGAATCAGAGCAGTTTAAAAATTGAAAAGCTTTTAAAAAAAGGTGTTAACATACCCAATCCTGATAGTATTGAAATCGGCAGTAAAGTTGATACAGACAGAATTTCCGGTGATGGCGTTGTTATTTATTCGGGATGTAAAATTTTGGGTAGTTCTACACTGATTTTGAAAAATACAAGGATAGGATATGAAAGCCCTGTAACCATTGAAAACTGCCAGGTTGGTACGAATGTTGATCTTAAAGGGGGCTTTTTAAGACAAGCTGTTTTGCTTGATAAGGTAAGCATAGGTTATGGCTCACACATAAGAGAAGGCACAATACTTGAAGAAGAAGCAAGCATTGCTCATACAGTTGGTTTGAAACACACTATACTTTTACCTTTTGTTACTTTGGGCAGTTTAATTAACTTTTGTGACTGCTTTATGTCTGGCGGAACAAGTAAAAAAGATCATAGTGAAGTGGGGAGTTCTTATATTCATTTTAATTATACGCCAAACCAGGATAAAGCTACTGCATCTCTTATCGGTGATGTGCCCAATGGAGTTATGCTTAACCAGCGGCCAATATTCCTGGGAGGGCAGGGGGGGCTCGTAGGACCTTGTCGTCTCGCCTTTGGTACTGTAATCGCGGCCGGCTCAATTTACAGGAAAGATGAATTAAGACAGGGACGTCTCATTTTTGAAGGATTGATGAATAGCGGAAATATTGCTTTTACGTCAGGCATTTATAGAAGTTTAAAAAGGATAATGGCCAACAATACAATCTATATTGCAAACCTTATAGCACTTATGCAGTGGTATCTACATGTTCGTTCAAAGTTTATTTCAGATAATTTTCCCGATGTCCTTTTTGATGGCCTTAAAGAAAAACTTAATATGGCAATTGATGAAAGGATAAGAAAGTTAAAGGAGTTCTTTAAGAATCAACCTGATTTTGTTGGAATAGAAGACTCTTTCAATAAAATGCGTTTTAATGAAGGTAACAGAAGCTTAAGAGATACTTTTCTAAAACATATTGATTTAGGTATAGAAAAGTCGGGTAAGAATTACATCTCAGTAATAAAGGGGCTTGATAATAAAAGCTCTGAGCTTGGAACAAAATGGCTTCAGGGGATAGTTGATAGCGTAACTGAAGGGATACTTAATCATATCGGCTTTAACTAATTTAATAGTATAGGAATTTCCATTTTATGCTTAATGAATTCGGTATGATATGATAGATAGATTGTTGAGCTAAAAGTGCCTAAAGTATATTAAAGTGCCTAAAATGCCTAAAGTTGTGGTACGCCTTCGGCGTGCTAATTGATAATATATAAATAGAAACTGTTATTAGTAATAGTTCACCGCAGAGGCGCAGAGGACGCAAGGTTTATTTTTATAAAGAAAGCAGGAAGCAATTTATGGGCAAACTATTTGGCACCGACGGAATAAGGGGCCTGGCTAATAAATATCCAATGACTTCTGAAATGGCTATGAAAGTCGGCAGGGCAGTTGCATATTTTTTTAATAGAAAAGAAAAGCACAGGCCAAAGATAATTATAGGAAAAGACACAAGAATATCCGGTTATATGCTGGAATATGCATTGGTATCGGGAATTTGTTCCTTGGGTGCAGATGCATACCTTGCAGGTATTCTTCCAACTCCGGGAATTGCATATATAACAGCTTCAACTAATGCTGATGCCGGCATTGTTATCTCTGCATCTCACAATCCATTTTATGATAATGGAATTAAGATATTTAAAAGAAGCGGTTTCAAGCTTTCAGATGGAAAAGAGGCTGAAATTGAAAAAATATTGTTGAGTGACGAAATATCTTCAATTTGCAGAAAGGTACGGATGACAGGTGGAGTGTATAGAATAGATGCTGCAGAACAAAATTATATGGATTTCCTTTTAAGTAAAGTGCCGGAGAAATTCTGTCAGGGGATAAAAATCGTTATTGATTGTTCAAATGGAGCAACTTACAAGGTTGCTCCTGAATTGTTTGCCAAGCTCGGAGCAGAAGTTAAAACACTTTTTAATAATCCTGATGGAAAGAATATAAATGAAAACTGTGGTTCAGAAAATACCTCGGAATTAAGAAAAATAGTTTTGGAAAAACGCGCCGACATCGGCCTTGCCTTTGATGGAGATGGTGACAGGCTTATTGCTGTTGATGAAAAGGGCAATATTATAACCGGCGATCAGATTCTTGCAATATGTGCAAAAAGCATGAAAAAGAAAGACCAGCTCAAAAGCAATACAGTAGTCAGTACAGTAATGAGCAATATGGGGCTTGGTATTGCATTAGAAGATATGGGCATTAAACATATTAAGGCAAAAGTTGGAGATCGATATGTTTTGGAGAGCATGATTCATTCCGGGTCTGTTCTTGGAGGTGAAGATTCAGGCCATATGATTTTTTTGGATCACCAGACAACAGGTGACGGTATTCTTAGTGCTTTAAAATTAATTGAGGCTTTAAAAAATGATTCTAAGCCTCTGTCCGAACTCGTCAAAATTATGAATGTATTCCCTCAGGTACTTATCAACGTTGAGGTTAAAAATAAGCCTGACATTTCATCTGTTCCGCAGATTACTGAGGCAATAAAGACGGTTGAAAAAAATTTAGCAAAGAAGGGAAGGGTGCTTGTTCGTTATTCAGGTACTCAGCCCCTCTGCCGTGTAATGGTAGAGGGGCCTACCCAAAAAATAACCGGAAAATATTGTCAGGAAATAGCTGATAAAGTAAAGGAACAGATAGGATAGTTGTTATCTTCTGTCCCCAAGTATTCTCAGCAACATAAGGAAAAGATTTATAAAATCAAGATATAATGAAAGTGCTCCTAAAATTGCACCTTTTCTAACAACCCCGGCGCCAACTCCGGCCGGCTGGGAAAACGCCATGTGTTTCAGCTTTTGTGTATCATAGGCGGTCAACCCAACAAAAACCAACACGCCGATATAACTTATTATCATACTCATCCCTGAGCTTCTGATGAAAAGGTTAACAACTGAAGCAATTATAATCCCGATAAGCCCCATGGCCATAAATCCACCAAGTGAGGTCAGGTCACGTTTGGTTATCATTCCATAAACACTGCAAGTAATAAAAGTTGCAGAGCATATAAAGAATGTGGA
>QMMZ01000088.1 GCA_003647525.1 Deltaproteobacteria bacterium
ATCACATCATGGTATTTGGCATCCGGATCAGGAGAAAACTTCTTAAATTCCTCAAAAGCTTTTTCTTTTGTTGGATATTTGTCTTTAATAAATTCCCACAAATATTCAACGGTTGTCATGTCCGGATAGCAGATGCCGGATGTCCCGCCTGCTTCAATTGCCATGTTGCACAGAGTCATCCTGGCTTCCATGCTCATTGTGTCCACAACAGGCCCTGTGAATTCTATAACTTTATTTGTTGCGCCGTTTACGCCGAGTCTCCCAATTATGGAAAGAATTACATCCTTTGCATAAACGCCGGCCGGCATTTTACCGACTATGTTAATTTTGATTGTTGAAGGATAATGAAACGCGCAAACGCCCTTTAGAATTCCCACTTCAAGATCGGTTGTGCCAACGCCTGCCGCAAATGCGCAAAATGCACCATGAGTACAGGTATGGGAATCACCCATGATAACCGTATACCCCGGACGAACAAAACCTTTTTCCGGAAAAATTGCATGGCATACTCCGTTTCTGCCTATGTCAAAGAAATCTCTGATATTGTGGCGCCCGGCCCAATTTCTTAAAATTTTACCCTGCATGGCTGTTTTTGAATCCTTTGCAGGAGTAACGTGGTCAATCACAGCTTTGATTTTATCAGGATCAAACACCCTGTCTTTATTCCGGCTTACCAGATCATTTATTGCAACAGGTGTTGTTATTTCATGGCAGAAAACAGCATCAAGACTGATAACATGAATATCTCCTGACGGGTTGTCCACAAAATGGGAATCAAATATTTTTTCAGCAATGGTTTTCCCCATATAACCTCCTAAGCCGGACAAGCCGGAAGCAAATTGAATATTTGAATATTTGGTAACCGTTCACGGTTGTCGGTTTACGGTTTACAGTTTACAGTTTTTTTAATGAACTATGCAACGATTGAAGCATTTTGGATATTGATTTCAACTCTTGAATTAATTCTTTCGCATCTAAATCAGAAAATATATTAACTTCTCGTGAAATATAAATCTGTGTTCTCAGCTCCGCAGCCGATCCTTGTGCAATATTTATAAACCTTCTGTTTTTTTCAACCGTGAACCGATAACTGTAAACCGTGAACGGTTACAATATTTGTTGTATCGCTTCGCTCTATCATTTTAAATGAAATAGAGAGGATGCCTTCAATCTTCATAAGCGTCTAATCTTTATCTGTTTTTAATACTGAAAGAAATGCTGACTGGGGAATCATAACCTTTCCCACCATCTTCATTCTTTTTTTACCTTTTTTCTGTTTTTCGAGGAGCTTGCGTTTTCGCGTTATATCTCCGCCATAGCACTTTGCTGTTACGTCTTTTCTTAAGGCTGAAATGGTCTTGCGAGCTATAATATTTCCGCCGATTGCGCCCTGTATGGCTATTTTGAACATCTGTCGAGGAATTTCATCCTTTAGTTTTTCGCAAGCATGTCTTGCCCGTTCAACTGCCCTGTCTTTGTTGACCAACTGTGATAATGCATCTACACGGTCACCATTTATCAGAATATCAAGTTTTGCAAGATCTGTTTCTCTGTAATCTATTATTTCGTAGTCAAATGATCCATATCCCTGAGTTGATGATTTCAGTTTATCGTAAAAGTCATAAATAACTTCAGCAAGCGGAAGTTCAAAAATCATCTCCAAACGGTTATTGGTAAGATATTGATAAGTGGTATTTGTTCCCCGTCTTTCAAGGCACAGCTTCATAACCGTTCCCATGTAACGGTCCGGTATTATTATTGAAGCCCGGATGAATGGCTCGAACGTTTTATCAATTCCGGCTGGATCCGGATACAAAGCAGGGTTGTCGATTATTATAGATGAACCATCTTGCATTATAAGCTTGTATCTTACAGAGGGAGCTGTAAGAATCAGAGAAAGATCGTATTCACGTTCAAGTCTTTCCTGCACGACTTCAAGATGAAGAAGCCCCAGAAATCCGCAGCGAAAACCAAAGCCCAGAGCTACAGAGGAGTCTTTTTCATAAATCAGTGAAGCATCATTTAATTTAAGCTTTTCCATTGCAAGCGCCAGGTCCTCGTATCCATCAGACGCTACCGGATAGATAGAAGAAAATACAACTGGTTTTTCAATTTTGAATCCAGGCATTGGGCTTTTACATGGCCGGTTTTTCAGCGTAATTGTATCACCGCATTTGGTGTCACTCACTGTTTTTATCCCTGCAATAATATAACCTACCTGGCCCGCTGATATTTCTTTTTGAGGCACTCTTTCTATCTGGAATATTCCTACCTCTTCGCTTTTATAAACAGCATTGTTGGACATAAAGGTGATGACATCGCCTGGCTTTATTTTTCCCTGAAAGATTCTAACATGGACTATAGTTCCTCTGTAAGAATCGTAGTGGGAGTCGAAAATCAGGGCTTTAAGTGGTGCATCCGGATCTCCCGAGGGGGGCGGAAGCTTGTTAACCACCCCTTCAAGCACATCTTCTATGCCGATACCTTCTTTGGCTGAGGTAAGAATTGCTGATTCCGGATCTAAGCCCAAATCGTCGTTAATCTGATCTTTTATTCTCTCAATATCAGCGGACGGCAAATCTATTTTGTTTATTACCGGAATAATTTCAAGATCGTGTTCCACTGCAAGATAAAGATTAGCCAAGGTTTGTGCTTCAACACCCTGACTGGCGTCTATCAGCAAAAGTGCGCCCTCACATGAAACTATAGCGCGTGAAACTTCATAGGTAAAATCAACATGTCCGGGCGTATCAATAAGATTTAAGAAGTATGTTTGACCGTCTTTTGCTTTATAGGGGAGACAAATTGTTTGACTCTTTATGGTGATGCCTCTTTCCCGCTCTATATCCATTGTATCGAGGATCTGATCCTGAAAATTTCGCTCAGAAACAACATTGGTAGCCTGTATAAGGCGGTCTGACAGAGTCGACTTGCCATGATCAATATGAGCTATTATGCTAAAATTTCGTATATTCTTCATTAAAGATATATGATAATATTTTTATAAAAGTAAGTTGACACTAATTTTTGTTATAGTTATACATAAATATATTTTTTAATAATTTAATTGAAAATCAACTTCTATCAAATTGTTTTTCAATGTGTCAACCCTGACCTTTTGTACGCATTTTGATATTATCAATTAGTAAATGATGATCAAACAATCAAAAATAGACACCAGTATTTTAATTGTCGAAGACGACCCCAATATTAGAAATTCTATCCATGAATTTATTGGCATGGCTGGTTATAAGTCATTCGAGACTTCAAGCTCGGAGGAAGCACTTGAAATATTAAAGACAAATACCATTCATGTCGTTATAACCGACATAAGGTTGCCGGGAATGAACGGCCTCGAACTGACTGATCTTATAAAAAATAGTTATGATACAGATGTAATTGTTATGACAGCCTATATCGGCGATTATTCTTATGAAGAAGCAATCAGCAAAGGTGCAAGCGATTTTGTATCTAAGCCAATACGCTTTGAAGAGCTTTTGCTAAGACTGAGAAGGGTTTTAAGAGAGCGGAATATTACAAAAGAGCGCTCCTTAATGCTGGCAAGACTTCAGGGCCTTGCAATAACGGATGGCCTGACACAACTTTATAATTCCAGATACTTTTATAAACAACTGGATTCAGAGGTTAACAGAGCCAAACGTTACAACCATCCTCTTACGCTCCTGTTTCTGGATATTGATCATTTCAAACACTATAATGATACTTATGGTCACCTGGAAGGTGATAAAGTACTGGCCAGGATCGGGAAGGTAATTAAATCATGTCTCAGAAAGATGGATACTGCTTACAGATACGGAGGGGAGGAATTTACTGTTATACTCCCTGAAACAAACAGGGAAGAAGTTATGACTGTTGCTAAGAGGATAAAGTCTGCCATGGAAAATGAAAAGTTTTCACCTCAATCCGAAAAATCCATATCCATAACTATCAGCATAGGAGCTACGGAATATTACCCAGGCGAAAGAATATCAACATTTGTTCAAAGAGCAGACAAGGCAATGTATCTTTCAAAGCAAAGAGGGCGTAATCAAATCTCAACCCTTTTTAGTGATGAATGTTCTTAGAAGGTTGATTAGACTGGATTTTCTTAAATAACATTGGGGCCAGAGAGGATGTCAGGATGGCCAGCAATATGATGCTGGAATAAATCTGATTATTAATCAGATTGAGTTTGAGCCCGATGGAAGCAGCAGCAATAATCAGACTCAGGCGCGCTGAAAGGACTATCCCGCTGGAAAGGCATTCTCCCCATGTCAACCCATTAAAACGGAAAAGGAGGGAGGGGATTATCTTGATTATCCAGGCCACTAGGAAAAGGCCGGCTGCATTTAAAAATATCTGCCACTCCAAAAGAACTCGGAGATCAAAATTTATTCCTACATGAATAAAAAAGATAGGAATAAGAAATCCATAACCAAAGCCCATGAGTTTTTCTTCCAGCACACCGCGATAACGGAAAATTAAGGAAAAAAGCGCTCCACCTATGAAGGCTCCCAGAATAGGTTCTATGCCCAGAATGCCTGAAAAACCAACAAAGACGAAAAGTAATGCCAGGCTTGCTCTTACCCCTGTTTCTACTGGATCCTCTCCCTTAATGAGTCGGGCAAATCTTTCCGGATACCACCAGGCCAAGCGTTTTAGAAGATAGAGAACTAAAGCCGCAAAAACAAAGATAAGCCCGGGCTTAAGCATTTGCCAGCAAAAACCGTGTTGATAAAAAAGAGAATAAATTGCAATACCAAGTAAAGTCAGAAAATCAGCTATTATAGCAGCAAGGATGATATTTTGGCCTAGTAGCGATTTGGAAAGTCCTGTCTCCCTTAATGTAGGTATGACCAATCCCAGAGAGGTGGTTGACAAAATAAGCGTCATATAAAAACCAAATCCCATAAGTGTGGAAAATAAATAAGCCAGAAGAACCGTGCAGAAAAAAATAAATAGAGCAAAAACCACCGGCTTTCGCCCTTGCTTTTCTATGTACTCAAAGTCAATCTCAAATCCTGATAGAAACATAAGCAAAAGGAACCCAAAGTGCGCCAAAAAGGAAAGCCATTCGCCGGACATGATAAGACCCAGCCCACTTTTACCGATAGCTATCCCAAAAAGTATTTCTCCCACAATTGATGGAATTTTCAGGTAACGGGACAGGATCGGTACGATAAAAACAGCAAGAGAGATAATAATTAGGCTGGAAGCCTGATTGATTTCCATAGGAATCCTCAAGACGTTACGATCAGGACAGAGCTTTTAGCTTTGTGAATAATGTGCTCACCAACATTTGGTTTGAGAATTGAGCTTCCTCTGGTGGAGCTGCCTATAACAATAAGATCAAAGTCCTCAGCCGTGCTTACGACCTCTTTTATCGGGTTTCCCTCAAGCAATATTTCTTCGATAGGAAAATGGTGCATCTCACCTATATGCCGTACATGACGCAGAGCAGTTTGTGCCCATTTCACAGAGTCTTTACTGGCCATAAATACCGGATCAGAAACACTGGCCGTTGCTACCCTGGCTTCGGCAATCCTGCCGATGTCAACAGCTACTTCCGCAGCCAGTTCCGTAGCTCTGGTTGCGTTAGCAGGCACCAGGATGCTTTTATAGGGGAATCGCTTTTTTCCTACCAGAAGCGGACAACTAATGCGATGCGCAAGATTAACTACTTTGCTTGTACCCATAAGTTTTTCGAGCATACCAATTTTATAAAGATTAGTAACGACACAACCAATATTTTCATGACGGGTCATTTCAATAATAGTTTCTTCCAACTCATTTTCTTCCTCAATCCTTTTTATGTCAAATTCTACTCTTCCCTCTGCCAGTTGAACAATTTTTTGTATAATGGCCTCGTGTTCTATAGATACTACCCCTGATGAAACAAGAAAAATGATTTTTGAGGCCTTGAAATCCTTGGTCAGATAGATAGCCTCTTCTACAGATGTCTCTATGTCTTGTTTATCCCGCACTGGAATCAGGATGTTTTTCCCGTATTCTAAAGGAAATTTAGGGACATCGAGAGTGAAGAGCTTGGAAAGCGTTTTGAAAAGGCTGCTATGGCCTACTATGGTAATTAGATCATTCTTTTGGATTGTGGTATCTCCACGAGGAATAATTATTTCTCCTTTCCGGTATATTGCTCCAACCAGCCAATCTTTAGGACAAATCTCCCGTAGCGATTTGCCCACAGCCGGGGAATTGCGAAGTGCTTTGATCTCCAATACCTCACCTCGCCCTTGTCCTACGCTGTTTATCAACATCATTGGACTTTCCAGAAACATTTCTATTTGTTGAGCTACTATATAGGAGCCGCATATGACACGGACACCGAGTTCCCGAAATTTTTGAAGATTATCTGTGTCATTTATCATACTTGTTATGTTCTTGACTTTGTGTTTCTGAGCAAGAACACAGGCTTCGAAGTTAATCTCATCACGGTTGGTGACTGCCACAAAAAAATCGGTTTTGTCAATCCCTGCTTTTTGCAAGACAATGTTACTCGATGCATCACCAAGAATCAGCTTCTTTACCGGCTTCATCTTTTTGAAATATGGAAAACGTTTATCCGATTTATCGACAAGTGTGACATCCCAGAATTTGCCAAGCCTGCGCAAAAATTCGCGTGCGGTCTTACCTGCTCCTATAATCAATACTCTCATACTGCGCGTTATCCTCCGATGGCATACATAGGACGGAGACATTCTCCACCATCCGGTATCCTGACGTGGTGTTGCCTTGGTTTTCCGGCGATAGCCTCCCGAAACAGTTCCTTCAAATCTTGCCGGGTACATTTATTTCTAAGAGGCGTCTTGACATCCACCTCATTGTCGGCAAAAAGGCAGGGGCGAAGTTTGCCGTCGGCTGTGAGTCTCATGCGGTTGCAAGTAGGGCAGAAGTGGTGGCTGAGAGCGCTGATAAAACCAATTTCGCCTTTTGCTGATTCAAATCGATATCTTTCGGCCGGGCCGTCGTGGGTTGCACGCGGAATTTTGTGAAGTGGACCAATGGACTCGATTTTCGATTTGATTTCATCTGAAGAGATATATTTTTCATGCTTCCACTTGCTATCATGCCCGATTGACATGTACTCGATGAACCGAACGTGATAAGGCTTTTTCACAGATAACCCGGCAAGTCGAGCGAATTCATCATCATTTACACCCCTGATAGCCACCACATTGATTTTTATGGGCGAAAAGCCGACCGCTTCAGCTTCCTGAAGCCCTTCCCAGACCCCATCAAAACAATTATATCCCGTGATTTTGGCATATTTCAAGCGGTTAAGTGTGTCAAGGCTGATATTGATGCGATGGACGCCCGCA
>QMMZ01000089.1 GCA_003647525.1 Deltaproteobacteria bacterium
AATCGCCGTCAAGAGACAGGATGGTGAAATATTTCGGCGGCTCCGGCAAATCTTTCAGCATTTTTGCAAGGATATTCTTAGTTTTGAAGACATATTTAACTCTTTCAAATCCTTTCTGCTCAGCATCCTTTTTAAAGCGGTCATAAGAATCAGCTATGAAACAGTCGCCTTCTATATCGAAAATGGGGCTTTTACCCTGGTTGCCAGGCACAGGTGCTGTTTGTTGACAGAGGTCAGCGTTTTTTAATGCCAAAATGAAATCGTCAACATCATTCCTGTCAAGTTCACTGCAAACCTGATCAAGCCATACAGCCACGGCAATGGTGCTTGTGGAAGGAATAGCCCCTCCCTTAAAACAAACCCTGCGAAGAAGACGTTTGCCAGCGCATATAGAACACAACCTTTCATTATCTCTGAAGACGTATTTATTTCTATCGCGCAATCCTTTCCAGAAGTTCTTTAATCCATGTAAGTCTGAATTGTACTTTAAGGAACAGTTATTCCTGAGCGGTTCTCTGACACCGCACTGGGTGCATTTGAAACCATACTGATCAAGCTGGTTGAAATTACGAATATTTTTTCGAGCTGCCAGATTTTTTTCGACTGTTTTCAGGATCGAGCCGTATTTATGTCCAATTTCGTCATACTCGGCAAACGCATAGAAGAATTCAAAAAGATCTTTCACCTGCTTTTTTGCAACCAGACTTCTTCCGGTCAGACTCTTTTCCACTTTTTCAAAGTGAGCGACGAGTTTTTTCAATACATCGTCTTTTATCCTGTTGAGCCTCTCTTTGAGCTGGCTGTGCCCCTCCTCCTCAATAATAGCCGCCACACGGTTGGGAAGGGATGGCTGCAATGCTTCTTGGTTATTGAAATCATTCTCACATACAGCTTTTACTAAAGCATTATCACCTGGATTCGGAAAAACGATTTTGCTTTTTTGCTTTTTTAGTTCACAGACGATTTGGGCAGTGGTATAGCTGAGCAAAAAAGAACCTGCCCAATAGTCATCCGTGCGCCGGGCTGTATGGATAAAATCCTGAACAGGACCGAATTGAAAAAGGACCAGATATTTTTTCATTATTTATATCCTTTTCAAAAATTCTTCCAGCTTTTCGGAGGTAAGCTTGTTCAGTTTCAGTTTCCGATACGTATCCTTATCTCTGTTTCCCATTCTCTTGATGCGAATATCTATTCCATCAGGCAAAAAACTCAGGCTATCACTCAACTCCCATAACACAAGTAACGTACAGTAATATTGATTATTTCTATCACGATTCACCGTAATGTGCAGCGGCGATGCCCGCCTCATCTCCTTGATTTCCTTACCCTCTTTTTTATACGGTGAAATTGTCAGGGCATTCCAGGCAGTCGGCCTGCAGGATGTAAAATTGATGGCCCTTGGCAGTCCAAAGGCATCTTTGCTTAGAACCGACGGAGGATCGATGGAAGGGTTCTCATAATACTGATGCAGATCCCTTGCTTCCCGGACAAAATCCGGGTCAACCCCGCTTGTATTTCCGCCAAGGAGTCTCTGCTTTGTGCGAAACCGCTGCATTATACAGCCGATTGGATCGAGGGCTTCTTGCCACGTGGAAGCTTCAGGTTTAAACTGTTTAAAGCGCAGGGCAGAATTGGAAAGCGCCCGGAATATCGGCGACTTTGAATCAATGAGTGAAAAGTATGCATGACCAGGAAGTGTTTCTTTATCCTTGGATGCGATAATGTAGCTTAACAGATCGTTTTCAGTAAGATCAAATAATTCATGACCGTTTATCTCCATCCCTCCTGCGCCCCTGCGTGAACGGGAACCCAGACCTCCGAAACGGGCAAGGAGAAATAGGGACAAAAAAAACTGGCGCATGGTTTCATAGGAAGATGACGCTGTAAAATCGATACACAAAGTGACCGTCAGTTTATCGGGCAGCCACGAAAAGTGGCCGGGACGTCGCATGAACGGATAAAAAAAATAGGAAATTCCCTGCTTTTTTGATGGGAACTGAAATAAAAGGTTGCCAAGTCTGTCTGTTGCTTGTCCGCCACCTCTTTTCGGCACTGATTCGGGTTGAGGTGTTGTAAAACCGTGCTTTGCCTTCAGGTGGATAAAAAAAGGCTTTGCCCTTGCTTTATTGCCAAAAACCTCTCCCTCTTTTTCTCTCAGATTTTCGATATCTGACCAGTCCTGCATCATGCGCCACCAGTAGCGCATCTGTCCTATCAAGGATGGGATTCGGAACTCGGGTCTGCTCTGGTCCGCGCCATACAGAAAGGCCGGTGTTAAGAATGTGACTCTGATTCCCATAGGTTTCATTCTAAATGATACTCCTTCAGGTTATTTCCATATCCAGCTTCTCCTTTTTGAGACGGGCGCTTTGCTCATTGCAAAACTCGCGGGCTTTTTTCCACGCGGTAACATTGGGTCTGCGTCTTGTCAGCGGCTCCAGCTCGGACAGCGCCTTATGGAAGTTGTCAATAGCCCCCTGTTGGTCATTCATTGCCTCAGCAGCAAGCGCCATCCTCGAATAAGAAACAGCCAGATCAAAATGGTATAGATCCTGTGCGGGATTCATCTCGATCAGGGACTCCCTTAACTCAAGACTCTCCTTATAGGCGGCAAATCCCTTTTCCAGATCGTCGTTTTTTATATATTTATCGCCTACTTTAATCAGACCGGCTGACAGGTCCCAGTGCCATTCCTCTGTCCTTTCAGGATCGATTTTGTCAAGTGAACGTTTAATTTCAAGCCCTTCCTCATACGCGGAAAAGGCCATTTCAAGATTGCCGAAAGCCTCATACACATTGCCAACCTTTTCAAGGCTGTCTGCCAAGGCTCTGCACCATTCCGAATTTTGGGAATCACGGCGCACAAGTTCGCGCATGATTCTCAGGGACTCTTCGTATGTCTGCTGTGCCCGGTTCAGGCTGCCTGATTGCATCTCATAATCGCCAAGACGCGTTAGTAAAATAACTAATGCTCGCGCTGCTGAAGAACCAGCCGGCGTAGCGGCAACCTGCTCTCTTAGTTCTTTGATTTGCTCCTGAACCCGTTCGATCTCGGATCTTTCAAAGACTTTTGTGTACTCAATTTCGAATCGTGGCAGATTGCCAAACTCAATCAGCGTTCGCTCATCTGCTTCGGCTCTTGCAACATAGCTGCGGATAGACCAGAAATCCGGGGCTCGGAGTGCGAATTCCATTTCAAGCGCAGAAGTGACTATAAGAAGAAGTGGAGCGGAAAGGCGCTTCATGATCGTGTTGCGCACCTCGTTCATACGCTGAAAAAAGATCATCCAGGCTTCCTCATCCCTTTTTTCACTATTGGATGCGTCAATGACAAAGACCTTGTTTGTTTCGGTGATTTTATTAGGATAACCGGGGAGTTCGGCAGGTTGAGATAGACCTCCAATAAGGTTAAAAGGTTCCTGTTTTTTTTCAAAATAAAAAGGTAGAAAAAAAAAGTCTTTGTCATACGACTGAATTTCTTCCTCATCAATAAGCTTATAATCATCCATTCCCTCCCAATAATAGAGTGGTTCAAGGATCTGAGACACAAGTCCCTTAAAGGTAGCAGCTTTGGATCCTTTTCTTTTAAAAGCAAAATGGAGAAGAAGGAGAGGTCCCTCACGCCTTGCAGCCACCTGTTTGACAAGCACCTGCAATGCTGCCCGTGCCTGATATTCAGCGCCGGTCTGATCGCTTCCTTCCGGCGGACTCTGATCTTCGCATACCAAAACAGTGAAAGACTTTTCAGCAAGGGCTATCGACTCAATGAGGTGTTGAATCCCTTGTTGCTGAGGAAGCAGTCTCTTATATTTTTCAAGTAGATTCTGATACCTCATGATTCCTTTCATCCCTTTTAAGCTCTTCCTCTAAATGTTGAATAGCTTTCTTGATAATCGGAATTTGGTATACGGTTGGGTGGAGATCATACCAGGAATCCTTATTAATGTAACTTAAAACGACATGCTGATTAAGCATACGATCAACTACTTTCACATGAACATCATCCTCAGTGGTAAGATCTTTTGTTGTCGCAACATTTGCCAGCCAATGTAATGCGTCACCGGTTATGATCCTGCGATACTGGTTGCGCATATCGGCTATTATGTGTTCAAAATCGCTTTCAGAAAGTGGATGATCATTTACAAGAATGACGCTTTGAAGCATACGGAGAATATCGCGCGGATAACCGCCTGACCAGAGGATAAAATTTTCAATCCGATCCCGGAAATCGGGACCGAACAGTTCCCGCAGGATATCCTCGGGCACCCGTCTGCGGATTAGTTCGAACGTTGCGGCAAGACCGGGTTCATGTCGATTTCTATTTATGTCGCACACCTTGATCATAGGCATGAAATCTATGTCCGCAATGCGGGTGGAAAGAGCCGGCGGCACTGTATAAAGAACATGCACAGGAAGCCGCATATAAGCTGCATTTACCTTGAAAACAAGTTCTGCGCTCGCAAGCACATCATATAGAGGTGCCCTCAAGTTTTTCAAGGGAATCAAAGATAATTACGATGCCATCCCGTCCAAATTTTTGAATTACATCAACATTTAGAGATTCTAACTCATCTCTTGCTTCTTTTATAAACCCTGAAAAGTTACTGGCAATAATATTGCGTACGTGTTGACGCAATGTAGAACGGGTCTTCATCTCGTAAATAAGCTTACCCGCGGATGGAATGGTAAGCTCGGCTTTGTTCAATTCTATGTCTGTATTCTTCATCCAGTTCCATAATCGTTTTAGATATCCTTCATCCAGCGCTTTTTCAGTATCTCCCCCTTCTTCTTTAATGATCTCTTTTTCAGTGGAAGATACGATGGTCGCGATGATATCCGGAACAGCAATAGGGTTTTCCAGGTCAATGATTTCCTCGGCATCAATCAAAACCGGAAAAAGATTGCCCTCTTCCGGGTCATAAAGCCGCCCTGCCAATTTCTTGAATTCTGTAGTTTTTCCTGAACCCCTGTGACCGGTAAAAAGTTTATAAATAGGTCTATCAGGAAAAGTGATCTCTTTTAAGAGCCTATCCACCCATTTTATACCACGAACGGGACGGCCGCCCTCTTCGCCGAAGCAATCCAGATCAACATTCCGTTCATCGTCAGGTTCCAGATACTCGTAGGGATCGCACAAATTGTAATATTTCTTTTTTGTTTTTAAATCCATACCATTCTCCTGTCCCGGAGGGACACTTGACAATAGCCAGGCAATTTATTGCCTGGTCAGATGATGTATACAAAAAATGCATTCAGTCCCATAGGGACGACAGAATCTCAATTCGGTTTACCTTTCTCTGTCGTCCTTGCAGGACTTTTGGATCTGTGTTCAACTCATACCGACAATAAATTGTCGGGCTATTTTCGAATGTCCCTAACGGGACAAAACGATGCTTCCCACAACTCGTGGAAACGCCCAGTAGCGCCCGTACCCCGAACGGGCCGATGAGGGCATCGACCCCCTACACTTTCTATAGGAAGGCGTGTTACTTATACATAGACGACTGATAACACAGTGAAATTAATTATCTGAAAGTCTATAGCTGTTTTAAAAGGTCTATAAGTCGGTCAAGATCGTCGTTATTATAAAATTCGATTAGAATTTTTCCCTTTTTCCCGTGTCTTTTGATTTGAGTTTTGGTACCAAGGTGACGTGAAATATCATCCGCCAGACTTGAAAGGTATATTTGTTCTGAATCAGGTGAAGATTTCAGGGGCTTTTTCTTTTCTGATTTAAAACGATTGATCAAATTTTCTGTTTCTCTGACCGAAAGTTTTTTTGAAACAACTGTCCGCCAGGCTGCAATTTGCTGTGCTGATGTATCAGCACCTAACAGTGCCCTTGCATGCCCCATACTAAGGGTATTATCCAGGATACTTGCCTTTATTTGTTCGGGCAGTTGTCTTAGACGAAGTAAATTTGCTACAGCGGATCTGCTTTTTCCTACCCGCTTTGCTACCTGCTCCTGAGTGAGATTAAATTCTGTAATAAGTTGCTGGAAGGCCTCTGCTTCTTCCAGAGAATTGAGGTCTTCTCGTTGTATGTTTTCAACTATGGATATCTCTAAAAGATCTGAGTCCGTGATATCTTTTATAAAAGCGGGCACATGGGTGAGCCCGGCCATTTTAGCTGCGCGAAACCGCCTTTCACCGGCTACCAGCTCATAACTACTTCCGTCTTTTCTAAGCAAAACAGGCTGTATGATTCCCTGTTCTTTAATTGATATGCAAAGCTCTTCAAGCTCTTCCTGAGAAAAAATCATACGAGGCTGATACCTGTTAGGGTGGATCAGATTGATATCACATTGAAAATAATCAACGCTATCGCTTTCAAAAGGTCTAAAATCAGGAATAAGAGCATCAATGCCTCTTCCGAGTGCCATTTTTTTCCTTTTTTTTAGATTTGAATCAGATTCTTTTTTTTGTTTTGCTTTAGGCATATTGCGACGTTAATTCCTTATTTAGTGCTCATTATCTCTTTTGCCAGATCAAAGTAACTTTTTGCTCCTGTAGAAGCGGCATCGTACAGCAATATAGGTTTTCCGAAACTTGGAGCTTCTCCCAGTCGTACATTTCTGGGAATAACGGTTTTGAAAACAAGATTCTTGAAATATTTCTCCGCATCTTCAGCCACTTGATACGACAGGTTAGTTCTTTTATCAAACATGGTTAAAAGAATGCCTGCAATTTTAAGATTCGGATTTAGACCACGCTTTATAAGCTTTACTGTTTGCAGAAGCTGACCAAGCCCTTCCAGGGCATAAAATTCACACTGAAGTGGAATCAGCATTGAATCGGCTGCTGTCAGAGCGTTTACCGTCAAAAGGCTTAAAGAGGGCGGGCAGTCTATTAATATATAATCAAATGAATCATTAAGTTGGCCAAGCAGTTTCTTTAATGCAATTTCACGTTCAGGGTTTGACATCATTTCCACTTCAAAACCTATGAGTTCAACTCTCGATGGAATGACTTTCAGGCTATCTATATCGCTGTCCATAATAAGATTCCCGGGTTCGGTTTCTCCAATCATGCCATGATATAATGTTGTGGAAATACTGGTTTTATCAATACCCATTCCCGTGGTAGCATTTCCCTGTGGATCACAATCAACAAGGAGGGTTTTTTTCTCTGAAACCGCTAATGCGGCAGATAAATTGATAGCTGTAGTGGTTTTTCCTACGCCGCCTTTCTGGTTTGCTATGCATATGATTTGTGGCATAAAAAATTCCTAACACAAAACTTGTTATTTGAAAAGGATATATGTTATAAATTGGTTCACGGTTCACGGTTCACGGTTCACGGT
>QMMZ01000090.1 GCA_003647525.1 Deltaproteobacteria bacterium
AAACTCTCGCGAAAATCCTTCGTCGACACCCTTCTGCGCATGGTCGCGTGAGTGTAGAATGCATAATTTCGGTGAAACTTCAGTTTGGGTAATTAATGCATAGGGGGGGGCAAACCGCTTCTATTTCTGTGTTATCAATCAGCACGCCGAAGGCGTACCTCAACTTTAGGCATTTTAGGCACTTTAATATACTTTAGGCACTGTCTTTTCTACTTTAGTTTTAGGCACTTTCCCTGTTAAATATTATGACCACTTATTATCATAGAGCTGTACAGGATATTAAGGATAACGGTTTCCTCAGCGCTGTTACTATAATTACAATAGCTCTGTCTATTCTGATCGTCAGCGTTTTTGCTCTCTTTTTTACAAATGCAAACAACGTAATGAATCACTGGAAAAAGGGTGTAAGAATAATGGCATACCTTAAACCCGGCATAAGTCAAAAAAACTTACCTGATATAAAACGCAAAATTCAAGGTATATACGGAATCCAGGATGTAAACTTTATATCAAAAGAAGAAGCCTTTAAAAAACTTAAAGAACAGATGAAACGGCAATCTTCAATTTTGATGAATTTAAACGAAAATCCGCTTCCTGATGCATTTGAAATCTGCATGATAGCGTCATCACAACGTGACGAAAAAATTGAGGAAATAGCGACAAAGATTGAATCACTGCCCTCAATTGAAGACGTAGAATATGGTCGGAAATGGTTAGAGGGATTTACGAATATTTTTGATCTCTTCAGGTTGGCAGGATATGCAATGGGCGGCATATTCTTTATGGCTGCTGTATTTATCGTGGCCAATACTATTCGGCTTGTAATCTATACAAGACGAGAAGAAATTAAAATAATGAGGCTTGTCGGAGCCTCGGAAAAATTTATCAGAGGTCCTTTTTACATCGAAAGTATTATACAGGGAACACTTGGAGGAATTATAGGGATTGCGGTTCTTTTTATCACTTTCAAGTTAATATCCTCAAATGTTGAGCATAGTTTCAAATATGAACTTCTTAATATAAAATTTTTATCTCCTGAATTTTACTGCGGAATAATACTGTGTAGCATGTTTGTAGGTTGGTTAGGATGTTATATTGCTCTAAAACAATTCTTAAAAGCTTAATACTTACCGCCGCTATTATCATAACAGCTTTTTATCCTCCTGAAATTTATTGTTCAAATTCCAATGAAAAAACAAAACATTTAAGCATTGAGGATTTTAAAAAAAAAGCGGCAACTATCAACCGCAAAATTGAACAACAAAAGGCTGAGCTTAAGACATTTACTATAAAGGGAAAAAACACTTTAACCGGATTGAATGATGCGGATTTTGCTTTGAACAAGGCAAGAAAAAGTGTTTCAGCGATAAGAAAAGAAATAGCCGGCATTAAAAAAAAGATAAAAGAAACTACTATATCATATATTGACTTAGCAGGAAAAATTAAAACTAATGAGGCATATATATCAAAACGACTGGTTGCTCTTTATAAACTATACTGGCTAGGCAAGATAAACGTTCTCGCATCGGCAGACTCAACGTTCGAAATTTTTCAGCGTGAAAATGCTTTGGAGAAAATTCTTGCCCATGACGAGGACAAGCAGAAAAAACTAATTGAAAATAAGGCAAAAGTTAAAAACCTGCTGGACATTATGAATAACAAAAAAAAGGAAAAGATCAATCTCGAACAGGAATCAATTAAGCAAATTAATATTATATCTATTGCAAAAGAAAAACGCTCCAAGCTCCTTGCTGATATTCGAAATAAAAAATCCCTTGGGATAGCTGCTATTGAATCCTTAAAAAACAGTGCAAATGAGCTTGATCAAACTATGAAAGCTTTAAGTATTGAATTTAAGCAGTTTAAACAAGTTAAAAAAATAAAAGACTTTACCTCATTTAAAGGGTTGCTTAATATGCCCGTGAAAGGTAAAATTATTTCATTTTTTGGTCCTTACAAAAATACAAAATTCAATGTAAAAAATTTCAGGAGCGGCATTGATATTAAAGCTGACAGAGGAGAGCCGATACATGCCGTGTGTGATGGGCTGATAATTTATTCAAGCTGGTTTAAAGGCTACGGCAACATGATTATCATAGCTCATGGAGAAAATTATTACTCTGTTTATGCACATATTGAAGAACTCTTTAAGACTAAAGGAGATAAAATAGAAAAAGATGAAGTTATCGCCACAGTGGGAGATACATGTTCAATGGTCGGTTCCGGGCTTTATTTTGAATTGCGTCATCACGGAAAACCTATGAACCCGCTTGAATGGCTTAAAAAGGTTAGAATTATTTTGGAGAGTAAGGAGTAACTACATGACTATAAAGAAAAGACGATATATTAAACTGTGGCTGGTGCCATTTATTGCAGTTATGTTCTGGGCATTCGAAGCCGGATTTAACCATAATCTTTCAGCCGGCAACGATGAAACCTATAAGGGTCTTAAATTATTTTCAGATGTAATTGAGCTGGTTGAAAAAAACTATGTTGACCCGATTGAAACAAAAAAATTAATCGAAAAAGCTATTCAGGGTATGGTTTCCAGCCTTGATCCTCATTCTTCATTACTTCCGCCTGAAGCCTTCGAAGAGTTGCAGATTGACACACATGGTGAGTTTGGAGGTATAGGGATAGTAATAACCATGCAAAAGAAAGCCCTTACCGTCATTTCACCTATTGAAGGCACACCGGCATACAAAGCAGGTATTAAAGCCGGAGATATAATTATTAAAATCGACGGAAAATTAACCAGGGATATGATGCTCTGGGAAGCTGTAAAAATTATGAGAGGGCCCAAAGGAGCTGAAGTTGTTATAACTATAGTAAGGAAAGGATTATCCGAACCTGTTGATTTCAAACTTATCAGGGATATTATTCCAATTGAAAGTGTAAGGTCAATAGTTTTAAAACCAGGCTATGGATACATCAGAATCACCAATTTTCAGGACAACACAACAGAAGACCTTGAGCTGGCTTTAAAACAACTTGAATCAGGTGATGTTCCTTTAAAAGGACTTGTTGTTGATCTTCGAAACAATCCAGGCGGACTTCTTAATCAGGCTATTGAGGTATCAGACCTGTTCCTTCAAAACGGTGAAATCGTTTCAATTAAAGGCAGACTAAAAAGGCATACAAAAATTTTTAATGCACATAAAAACAAGACCAAACGTAATTATCCAATAGTAGTACTTATTAACGGAGGAAGCGCCAGTGCATCGGAAATAGTAGCCGGAGCCCTTCAGGATCATAAAAGAGCTTTGATCCTGGGTACTACATCTTTTGGAAAAGGCTCAGTCCAGACAGTAGAAACATTAAGAGATGGTTACGGCCTTAAATACACAATAGCCAGATATTACACACCCAACGGACGTTCCATACAGGCACAGGGTATTGTGCCTGATATTGAAGTCAAATATAAAATTATAACTAAGGAAGCAGACGCTGACGCTGACGAGATTATGCTGCTGAAAGAAAAAGATTTGAAAAATCATCTGGAAGCAGAGCCGGTAGAGAAAAATAAAATAGAAACAGAATCCGAGGAACAAAAGGACAAAAAAAAGCATCCCTCAATGCATCTTCTTGAAACAAAACACGGGCCACTTAAGCTCGAAGAACTTCAATCAGATAATCAGGCTATGCGTGCACTTGAGATCCTAATGGGTTATGAAATTTTAAAAAGCATGTAAAAAACGGTTCACGGTTGTCGGTTTACAGTTAACAGTTTTATGTTTTGATCAACCGTAAACTGTGAACCGTGAACCGTAAACTGTTACTAAAACTTATCTATGACTAAAAAATCAGGGAAGAAAAAAAAGACATCCAAAAAGAGCAGAACTCAAAAGACACAACTTAAAAAATCTGTTAGCGGCCTGTTATTTCTGATAATTCTGGTTGTATTAGCCGGACTCCTTGCACATCAATTACTATTGCCCAGATCGTCGATACAATCCTTAGAACCCAAGGTAAAATCTTTGGCAGGCAAAAAGAAGGTTCATAAACCACCTGTTTACGAAATCTATCCGGAAAAGGAAATACATTATAAAAAATCAATAACTAAACCAAAGCCGATATTAACGAAAAAATTGCCAAAGGTGGCAATTATTATTGATGATATAGGATATGATAAAAAAATAGCAGAAAAATTTTTAAACCTTGATGCTGTCCTCACTTTCTCTTTACTACCTCACAGCTTATTTCAAGACAAAATTGCCAGGAAAGCCCATGAAAAAGGTTTTGAAATCATGCTTCATCTCCCCCTGGAACCACTTGAATACCCCTCGGTCAATCCCGGCCCAGGCACACTTCTTACTTCAATGTCTCCCGACGAGCTTATAATACAGCTCAATAAAAATCTGGATGCCGTTCCCTTTATCAAAGGAGTCAACAACCACATGGGGTCAAAAATGACCACCGGCTCAACTCAAATGTATCAAATATTTTCTATCCTGAAAAAAAGAAACCTGTTTTTCATTGACAGCCTTACAACATCAAAAAGTCTCTGCAAACCATCCGCCCGCCTTTTGCAGCTTCCTTTCGCTCAACGAGATGTATTTATTGATCATATTCAGGAACCTGATTTTATCAGAAAACAAATAAAACTGCTTATCCGTATTGCCGAGAAGCACGGTGAAGCAATTGGCATAGCGCATCCACATATAATCACATATAACATTCTTCGCGAATTACTTCCTGAACTGCAAAAAAAAGTTCAACTTGTCCCTGCATCACAGATCGTGCGTATTCCATCATAAAGCAGGGATGGGGGATACGTGAGATCTCCCGCAAACTTCATGTGAGCACCAATACCGTCAGCGCTATTATTGCTCAGAAAAAGGAATAAAAGTCGGGTATTCCACTTTGACAAGAAATATACGTGAACTTGACTTGGAACAATCGAAAAATCAACGCTGTGATCAAAAGCCTGACGTTCCAGGGGCTGAAATGCAACATGACACAAGTCCCTATACTGTAAAATTTGGAACAACCCGGGTCAAGGTCATCGGCAGCATTATCTATATGAGATACTCAAAGCTGCGATATTTGAAGTTTTACCGTTCTTTTAATCGTTTTGCCATGATCATTCTGCTTATCCCTGCGCATAAACTGGGTCACTAATTGTTAGCATAAGTGGGTCAGATATTTTTAGCGCCCACGTTCGGGTTCATGGTTCAAATGTCCAGGGGTTATCGAAATCTAAAGCGCCTTGATGCGAAGACTTTCATACAGGGCTATTCCAGTCGCGGTAGAAAGATTGAGGCATCTTATTTCGTCTGATATGGGGATATGATAGGTGGCGTCTTTATACAGGGACAGGATTGATTGGGGCAGCCCTTTTGTTTCAGAACCGAAGATAAGAAAAAGCCTTTCTGAAGATGGTATTGACCAGAATGACTTATCCCCGTTCTTTGTAAACAAAACAACTTCTTCTTTAAGAGGTTTTATCTTTTTCTTAAAGTCGGTAAAATTATCCCATACATAAAGTTTTACTTTAGGCCAGTAATCTAGACCAGCTCTTTTAACCTGTTTGCTTTCAAGAGAGAATCCCAACGGCTTGATAAGATGAAGAAATGCATTTGCACCAAGACAGGTGCGACCTATGTTGCCGGTGTTCCAGTGTACTTCCGGGCATACCAGGACAACATGGCGTTCGAAATTATTAGAAATAAATTTGCTCATAATTCGCAACCGTTCACGGTTCACGGTTGATCAAAACATAAAACTGTGAACTGTAAACCGACAACTGTGAACTGTTACTTAATATGTTTGCCGCAAAAAGGGCAGTATTTGAAGTCTTTATTTAAGGTTTTTCCGCAGTTTTTGCACTTAATATCCTGTCCGCCTGACCAGGAATTATAGCCTTCTCTATAATTACTTACATTTTTTTCACACCCTTCGCACATAATAAAAGGTTCGCCTTTTTTGACCCTGAATAAAGGAATAAAAAAAAGATTAAAATAGTGATCTACTCTTTTATAATATGCCTGGGCAAGCCCGCAAACAGGACACCTTCTGGGGTTGTTATCTATAGTTATTGTTTTCGGTGATATACCGGCTATCAAAAACATGTGTTTATTTACGGTTTACAGTTTACGGTTCACGGTTCTATCTAACAACTATTCTTCCCTTTGGTTCAGATAAAACTTCTCCTATAATAGCTGCATCCATACCTTTATCTTTTAGTCTGATGAGAAGATCGTCTGCGCTTTTGCTGTCAACACAGATAAGCAGCCCTCCGGATGTCTGGGGATCGTATAGAATATCCAGAACAGTCTGTTTCACAGAAGGAGAAATATTGACCATGCACTCACGAAACTCTCTGTTCTTATAAGCTCCGGCAGGCACAAGCCCCATTGCCGCATAATCAAAGGCTTCAGGAATTATCGGTATCTTTTCAGACCAGAGGCCGATTCCAAAATCAGAATCGACAACCATTTCAGCAACATGACCTATCAGCCCAAAACCGGTAATATCGGTGCAGGCATGAACAGAAAAGCCTTTCATTACTTGAGCTGCATCCCTGTTAAGTGTAGCCATAAGATGTGTAACAAATTTTATGACTACCCCGGAAGCAAGCCCCCCTTTAATAGCTGTGTTAATAATACCGGTGCCAAGCGGCTTGGTAAGTATCAGTCGATCTCCAATTGTTTGATTTTTCTTTGTGAGGATTCGATCAGGATGGACAAAACCGGTGACGGACAAACCGTATTTCAACTCTTTGTCCTCCACGCTGTGTCCTCCTACCAGAACTACATTCGCCTCCTTCATCTTGTCAATGCCGCCCTGTATGATTTTACGGAGGATGGAAATATCCATCTCTTTTATCGGAAACGCCACAATATTCATAGCCGTTTTGGGAATACCACCCATGGCATAGACATCGCTTAAGGCATTGGCAGCGGCTATCTGTCCAAACCAGTACGGATCATCTACAATCGGCGTAAAAAAATCCACGGTCTGGATAATGGCAATATCATCCGTGATTTTATAAACTCCTGCGTCGTCCATACTATCCATACCTATGATAAGATTTGGATCAGCCGGAAATTCCATCCCGCAAAGCGCTCTCTCCAGGTCCCCTGGAGGCAATTTTGATGCTCACCCAGAACCTGTAACGGTCTCCGTAAGGCGAAGCTTCTTTGCTTTCTGCTCTACCATTTTTTATTCCCTTTTATGATTAGTTTCAAGGGTCTCTATGAGCGCAGCGTCGCAGTTAGACGCATCTGGTTGCTGATGAGGTCAAGCGCAAACAATATGTCGGTTACCACAACGTCTGCAGA
>QMMZ01000091.1 GCA_003647525.1 Deltaproteobacteria bacterium
AGGAGCATCGCTAAAGATAATTTTTACTTATCTTGGATTTGTTGGAGTATTTCGTATACCAATGACAATTTTTGAAATAAGTTTCTTGGGATTACCATTTACATTGGTAAGATTAATGGTTACTGTGCCACTATTTTTGCTGATAGGAATATTTATGGGGACAATATTGAAAAAAAGAGGATATAAATTAAAAAAATGCACGAACGCACAAACATTATAGGATTTAAGGCTCAGTTGAGCCATAAAAAAAGGCATGAATTATGGATAGGAACTGCCTTTTTTAGTTCAATAGCTTACTATGTTGCTCACTCAATTGAGTTTTAAATCATTGCCCATCAATTTCTACTTCCTTCTTCTTTTTTTTATATCCCCTTTGTTATATTGTTTGTAAATATTTTATACAACACTATACTGTTAGGCACTATTAGAACAGAGAACCTAAAAATGAAAAATAGAAAAATAAATAAAGAAAAAGCTGCTAAAACAGGAGATCAACCCACTTTGACGGTTGCAATAGAACAGAGTTATTCTAATAATGAGCGTGTAATAACAGACAATCTTGCCCCAGACCTCTTTTCGGGGCTTAACCGATTTTGGATTAAATTGTCTAAATGGTCTTTTGTTCGAAATGGTTTTGTCAATTTGAGGGAGAAGCTGATGACAGGTGGCTGGAGTGGCTTCCTTGTACGCAAGCGGTACATCGATGAAAAACTTGTTAAAACTTTAGAAAATCATGACATCAATTGTATCCTTAACCTAGGTGCGGGATGGGATACGCGTTTATACCGTTTTAAGGAAACTCAAAAGATTAAAAGTTGGGAAGTTGACCAATCAATTAATATCAAATCTAAGCGACAGGCAATTGAAAGAGCTTTAGGGGCCTTCCCCAAGCATATAACGCAGGTGTCTATTGATTTTACCGAGCAAGACCTCATCAGCACTCTAAAGGAGAATGGTTATCAATTAAATGAAAAGACTTTCTTTATTTGGGAAGCTGTTTCTCAGTACCTGGATGATTCCTCATTGGAAAAAATGTTTGAGTTCTATTCTAAAGCAGCCTCGGGAAGTTTTTTAGCTTTCACGTACATCCATAAAGACTTTATTGAAGGGAAGAATTTGTACGGACAAAAAACATTGTACAAAATGACAGTTAAGGGTAATATCTGGCATTCTGGATTTTATCCAGAAGAAATTGCTACCCAACTTGAAAAATATGGCTGGAGTTTAATCGAAGAATTAGGGTATGCAGAGCTGAATGAAAGATATGTAAAGCCAACTGGAAGAAAATTGGGGGTTATGGAAATAGAACGAATGGTTTTTGCAGAAAAAATTAAATAATAACAGTGCCTAATAATATGGAATCAAATTTACGTGGGTCCGGGGGATCCTACTAAATTTTTCCTGTTGTATTTTTTTAATACTAAGACCGAGAGAAATGAGTATGAAGAAAATTGTTTATGTTTATGTTGATATGGATAATGTTCTTGTTGATTTTAAAACAGCAATTATAGTTTCATCAATAAGGCTACGTTTGAATGCCATTTATGTTTTCATTAATTAAGATTTTTAGTATCAACTCATCATTTAGAGGCTTTATAAAGACTTCAGTCTCATGGTTAAGCAATACATCTCTTGAAGGGGCTTAAGCCTGTGGTGACCTTAAGTAATCTGTATATTGCCATCTGACAGTTTTCTGTCTAATACATTATCCCAAAATCCTGTTTGTTCAATTGAGGCTTTGAGGGATGCTGGTTTTTCAGAATCTAAAGGGTAATGATCCATGTTATGTTGCCTGCTCAATTGAGTTTTAAATCATTACCTATCAATTTCTACTTCCTGCTTCCTTTTCTCTTCACCCTTAGCTATATTGTGTGTAAACATTTTATACAACACTATATTGTTATGCATCATTCCCCACATCAGAACTCGATTAGGAAATAACACTAAATAAAATAATCAATGAAAAATAAAAGGCTAAATATTCAAAGACTGATTTTTGAGTTTATCTCAGTTTCATTTGCAGTGTTGATTGCCTTATTAGTTAATCAATGGAGAGAAGACCACAATAATGATAAATTAGCGGAGAAGGCGATTTATAATATCAAGCAAGAACTACAAGAAAACAAAGATGTAATGGACATCTTAATCCCTTCTCATAAATCTATTCTTTCTCATATTGATAGTATAATTGAAAGAAAAGAAAAAAATATTTCTAATGTGGATTCAAATATCTCAATAGATGTAACTTTAATTAGTTCATCAGCCTGGGAAATGGCCGAAATTACTAACGCTATTTTCTATCTGGACTTTGATGATGCAAATAAGATGGCAAAAGTTTACAACCTTCAATCGTATTATGAATCAATTATAAAGCAATTTATTTTAAAAAACTCTAACAGTTATCAATCTGACCAGGATTTAGAATTTCTGAGAAACAACAAACAGTTTTTAGAGACCATAATTCCATTAGAAGAGGATCTTCAAAATTATTTTAATCTACTGCTTAAAAATGTTTTGGTGGAAAAAATCAAAGAATAACGAATGCATAACAAAAAATAAACTTAAATAGAAAAACTTAACAAATTAATGTGTAAAATTGAAAAAAAATGAAAACAAAAAATTGTATAAATTAATGTAAAATTATGGCCTTGAAATCGCATCTGTTTTCAGTGGCACAATTTCACCGGTATATCCATAAAGTCAATACTGATGAGGTCAGACAATTATCTTCCAGAATTGATACCCGTGATGAAAGAATAGATGACCGGGCAATTAATTTACAAGTTCATAATAACCTTCAGGAAACAGAGTCCGGTTTGAATGTTCTTTCTCAATTGCAAAGGGATAGTGATTTTTAAAGGTTTAAATTAGTGTGACAAATTGTTTGCTAATTCGTTAAGTATGTGTGAACTTTATATTAAAGTTAAATTTTTAATTTAAAAGTTTTATTGTACTTTTGTACTAGTCATTACCCCTCCTGTGTGAGAAATCGCAGGACCCTAGCTCTCGAAAGAGAGCTTTATTTTTATACAATAATGCATAAAAGAGTTAATTTTTATATCGATGGTTTTAATTTCTATTTTGGTTTAAAATCAAAGAACTGGAAGGCTTATTACTGGTTGGATATAGTTAAATTTTGTGAGAGGTTTCTGCGGCCTGGACAATCATTAGAGAATGTTTATTATTTTACTGCCACACAAAAGGCAAAAAGTAAGAAGGATCGACAAGACCTGTTTTTTTCGGCGAATAAACTGAATCCAAAATTTAAGTTGGTATTTGGAAAATTTTTAAAAAAGCAGATATATACTCCACATGGTATAATTAATACCTTTGAAGAAAAGCAGACTGATGTCAATATAGCGGTCCACATGATTAAAAATGTTGTCTTTGATAAAAACGATATTTCAGTTTTAGTATCAGGGGATAGCGATTTGGTGCCACCAATTGATTTCATTAGAGAACTTAATCCCTCTCATAAAATATTCTGTTATTTCCCCCCAAATAGGGTTTCGGTTGACTTGATGAATAGTTCGGACAATTATATTAAATTAGCCAGGTATGAGCATAGATTTAAAAAATCAATGCTACCGGAAAGTATCACATTAGATAATGGCTACATAATAAAAAGACCTGATAAGTGGAAATAAAAATTTACAGATTTTCCAAAGCTTTAAAAATCAATAATATATAGATTCCTAGCGGGGCTACACTGACCTCTGAAACCTTATATGTCGCATTCGGCGACCAAAGGAAGGAGGTTTTTTATTTATATAGAAGTCAATTTTGTTAATTTGAATAGTGAGGAATTGTAAGCCTATAGTTTATTCTTTTTCTTTTCTTTCGAATATTTTATCAGATAATACTGGTGCATGAGGTGGGCTTCAAATTTGCTGATTCCTTTGGCTCCGCCAAGAAATTCTGCTTCAATAAAGGCTTTACAGGCTTTTTCTAATACTTCGCAAACAACAAAAGCTTCCTCCATATCACGGCCGATGCATACAGCACCATGATTGGCCATTAGCGCGGCATACCTTCCTTTGAGGGCTTTCACAGTAGCCCTAACGAGCTTTTTTGTGTTGGGCAGTGCATAGTCTGCCACCCTGACTGACGGGCCGATGATCTGTGCCATATCATCTAGTATTGGCGGCACATCCCGCCGCGCAGCTGCCACGGTTGATGCGTTCATCTGATGAGTATGAATAACCGCTCGTATTCTGCTCCTCGTTTTATAAATTTCAGCATGGAGTTTGTATTCTGATGAAGGTTTGATTTGCCCTTCATAGCGGAGATTCTGGTAATTCACCTCTACAATATCTTCCGGCATCAGATCTTCATAATTTCTTCCACTCGGGGTGATCACCATCATTTTGTCATCTACCCGAAGACTGATATTGCCCCATGTTCCCGAAATATAACCCTCTTTTAATAATTTTAGTCCCGCATCGCGAACGATTATTCTTGCATTTTCCATATTTAAGTGCATCATTTTTTTTACAAGGAAAACCTCTTTTCATTTGCCTTTCGATATGTCTTTTTTAGAGAATGATAAAGGTCTTTATAGTTTTCAAACATTTCATGATAGATATCTTTATGATCTGGGTTTGGCTCAAATACTTTTCGGACCTTAACCAGATCTTTTACTTTCTCAAATCCGGGATAGATGCCGGAACCTACAAATGCTATCACGGCTGCACCAATGGCTCCTGCCATTTTGGGTCGGTCAGTAGCTTCAATTTTTCGCTGGGTTATGTCGGCGATGATCTGCATCCAGTGATCATTTTGTGAACCTCCTCCTGTTACCTTTAGATTTGGAATCCGGAAACCGAAATCCTTTTCAAAATTCTCGATGATCCACCTGAGGTTGTATGCTATACCTTCTGAAAGAGCCCGTACAAAATGGCCCCGGGTATGCTCAAGACTAAGGTTGAAAATAGTGCCACGTGTCTGGGTGGTGCTGACAGGATATCTCTCTCCCAGCAGCCATGGGGTAAAAATTAAATGATCGGACCCTGGAGGGGTTTGGGAAGCTTCTTTATCGAGTAATTCATAAATATCCTCTTTCAATTCAGCTTTTTCCCGTATATAAAACCGCTCGATCAGCCATTCAAGGTTGGCTCCGGCAGATTCTGTGATACCTACTACCAGATTTTTTTTAGGGTCAGCACTTTGCAGACATACAGCACCATTTTTGAATTTTGGTGCCCTTCGGGTCGTTACACCCACCCATGCAGAAGTACCGAGATAGATATGAGCCTCACCCTCAAGAATGGCCCCACTACCAACTGCAGCACTTTGTGTATCGTCACATCCGCCGTACACGGCAAGCCCTTCCGGCAATCCGCAGGCTTTAGCGGCTTCTCTGGTCAAATCGCCCACCCGGTCAATGCTTTTTACCAGTGCAGGTAATTTTTGCACATCGATACCCAATACTCTAAAAAATATTTTTTCCCAGTCCTTCTTCTTCAGGTTAAATGCGTAGGAACATGCACCGGACCATTCTGCCACCATTTTGCCTGTAGCCTTAAATTTCAGATAGCCATTGACATCGAGAAATTTCCAGGCATTTTCATAAATCTTTGTTTCCCGTTTTTTCAGCCAGGCTAATTTTGGTATTACGTCCTTGCCGGTAATTTCTATTCCGATCATAGCTTTGAAAGCTTTCCTGCCAAAAAACCTTTTCATGGCCCACCTTGCCTGCTTTTCTGCACGGCCATCCACCCAGGTGATATTCTTTCGCAAAGTATTTCCCAATTTATCCACAGGAATGATGCCCATTGCTTGTGTAGTAAATACCATGCCCACTATACGACTGGGGTCTGCATTGGAGTTTTCTAACATGTGCCGGGTGGACTTAACTATTGCTTCCCAGTAGTCTTCTGCTTGTTGTTCTACCCATCCCGGGTTGGGATAATAGGATTGATAGAATTCTTCTGCTGTAGCCAGGATTGTACCCTTTTCATCTATAAGCACAGCTTTATTACTGCTGGTCCCCACATCGTGGGCTATGACCAAATCTTTACTCATGATACACCTTCAACTTTTTGGAAGACCCTGTCGAAACCTTCAAGTGCATCATCAATCACTTCGTCAGTGTCTGCCATGCTCGTGTACATCCGGCTGCCTGCCAAAGTTACGATTCCCTCCGCCATATATGCAGCACCCATCTCTTCCATCATGTGTTTGCGTGACTTTATCTCCTTGAGTACTTTCATAATTTTTAGCCAATTGATCTTGACAAACATTACACCGGAAGTTTCCAGATGGCATATTGAGCCCTGATTATATGCCACGTATGGAAGGTTGTATTTTTTGATTAGTTTTTGCAGACCTGTTGTGAGTCTGTCCCCCGCCCGACCGGCTTTCTCCGGTGCGTTGGTACGTTCCATTTCCATAATAGTATAATATCCCGCAGCAGAGCTAAGAGGATTTGCCGCAAGGGTTCCGCCTACCATGGCTCGCTTTTTACCACTTTGTAATCCGGCGGCCAGATATTCCATAAAATCCTGTTTCCCACCAAGTCCGCCCGCACTGGGGTATCCCCCCGCCACCACCTTACCGAATACTGTCAAGTCTGGTTTTACACCGAAATAGCCCTGAGCTCCGCTCATGCCGATCCGGAAGGCTGAAACTACCTCGTCAAAAATGAGTAGAGCACCATGACGGTCACACAGCTCCCGAACCTTTTGATTATAGTCAAAATCGACAGGTCTGGTACCACTTTCAGGACCTATGGGTTCAAGGATGACTGCAGCTGTTCCGCCTCTGAGGTGATTTAATTTTAGTTTTCTTTTTAGTGATGCAATGCTATTGGGCCAAACCTCTTGAGTGTGTTTTGTGCAAGAGGCTGGAATGCCATGTGCTTCGAAACGTCCGGTGCCTGGTATTCGCATGCCGTAAACCATCTGATCGCTCCAGCCGTGGTATGCGCCTCCAACTTTGATGATCTTTTTCTTTTTTGTAGCAAGACGGGCAACCCTTATAGCAGCCATAACCGCTTCGGTGCCACTACCAAGCATCCGGAACATATCGACCGATGGATAAAGTTCACAGATCTTTTTGGCGATTTTATACTCATACTCATGAAACAATCCCGTAGATGGGCCACAGGTATTGATCAGGTCCAGTATTTTTTCTTTCACGAAAGGGTAATTGCTACCCAATATAGTTGGTCCGCCAGCCTGGAGAAAATCTATATATTTATTTCCGTCATAATCATACAAATATGCA
>QMMZ01000092.1 GCA_003647525.1 Deltaproteobacteria bacterium
AGACGGAAACCAAAACAACGGAACAAGGTGTCAAAGTTGCCGAAAAAAAGAGTCCCTCAGCCGGATTATATGACAACGACCCCCCTAATCCGCTCGACATAGAACTTACATCTCATGGCTCGCTCATAGATGGCAACAAAACCGCAAGCTCGGGTATAAACATTGGAGAAATTCAAAACCAGAACATTGGCATAGATCTAAACTATGACACAAAGGTAGAGCTGATCTATCTCTATACCACCACTCCCAACGCACTTTTTAACAATGGCCTTTTTACCTGGGCTGTATATTATAGCAGTGACAATTCGACCTGGACAAAAATAACGAGTAGCGCTAACAAGAATTATGACACGATCAAAAACCGATTTGAGATTTCTTTTGCCGCAACAACAGCCAGATACTTTAAAATAGCAAACACCGCAAACGATACATATGAACTCTACGTCACTGAAATCGAAGCATACAACTACAAGACCTATTCTACTTTTTCCACCACCGAGACCGAACAAACCACACAAACCACGCAGGCCAATCTTAGATATAAACCCACGGATTGGCTCTCTTTTACGTATGATTTTATACATGACGAACGGGAGACCGAGCCGGATCAGGAAGAGACAGAGCCCGAATCGGAAAAAACCAGGCGCCAGACCCACAACATGAGCTGCCGTGTGCAAAGAGAGCTTCACAAGTATATTACGGCTTGGGCACAGTATGGAAGGCGAATGGAAAACGATTCTGAGGCAGAGGATAAGACAACCGATACCTATCTGCTGCACTTTCTTTCATCCCCCCTTACAACCCTTGATACCGATCTTTCGTTGAATCACACTGTATCAGAAGAAGAAGGCGAAACCCAGTCAAAAAGCTCATCCGCTTTGCTTCACATATCAGCAAAACTCCGTGAGGGAGCGGATCTGAATGTGGATGCAAACATCACCCGTTCGGAAAATCTTGTCAGTCAATCCGAGACAACCACCAGGTATATTAACTCGGATCTGCGTCTTGAGCTTACCCGAATGTTGACAGCCGAATTTGAGTATGATAGAAATTGGACGGAAACACAACAGTCGGAGCCGGACTCTGATACAACGGGCCAAACCTCCAACGCCAGGGTCACATTTTATTGGCGGCCCTCTCACGATTTTTACTTCAGAGGCTATTATGATATTGACAGGGATGAAAAGTCAGGAGAAGAAACCACTCAGCAGCAATATAACATGAACTGGTTGATGACCGAAAAGATGCAGCTTGACATGGGGTATACATTAAACAGAGATGATACTGTCAGCTCAACTTACTCTGCTGATCTTTCCTGGAATTTGAGCCGGATCTTTACACTAAGGTTTAGCTATGACTGGAGTCACCAGAAAGAAGATATGACTAAAACACAGACTTTTATCACGAATCTTTCAGCAAGATTTTAAAGCTTTGAAAAATGTTCAATGTTGCCTGCCCCGTTAAATTTAAGCCTGACGCCAAAATTGGGCAAAACGGGGTGTTTTGCTAAGGTCTCGAATAGTTACGAATGGAGAACAGATGAATAGTATAAGTTGGATCAAGCAAACAATACTTTTACTTGCAGTATTGTCGATATTTTACAATTGTGGCGGGCCTATGAGTTATATTCACCCTACGGCAGATCTTACATATATTAAAACAGTAGCCATTGTGCCTTTGAAAAATCTGACCCAGGAAAGGGGTGCGGAAGGCAAGGTAAGGAATGCCGTGGCTGCGGAGGTGTTAAGGCGGGGCGTATTCGATGTTGTTGAATTCGGAGAGGTAGATAAGGTCCTGAGGGAAGAGGGAGTTAAGGAAAAAGAAAGCGTCATCAGCAAAAGCATTGCTGAAAGGGCAGGAAAGCGGCTGAACATCCAGGCCTTTATTGTAGGAGCAGTTGAAGAATACGGCATGCTGCGGGCAGGGAGCAGTTCTTATCCTGAAGTCGCTGCCTCTTTTAAGCTGATAGATGCAAAATCCTATAAAATCCTCTGGGAGGCGACACACAGTGTAAAAGGAACAACCATTCTGGATCGGCTCTTCGGTATCGGCAAAAAGAGCCGTAGCGACCTTTGCAGAAAGTTAGTTGGGGAGATGTTTGATACCCTGTTTGGGGGATAGAGGGATTGTTGATTATTGTTTGAACTTATTTTCGTGTTTAAGTGATAATATTTTTTGTTCATCCAGGTATTTTGCGGTCGAGGTTTTGAGTTCGTGAAAAAACATCTGTTCATCGTAGCAACTATTTTAGTTTTTTCGCTCCATGTGTTGTCAGGTCGTATTTTTGGTGCGGATAATGTGGTAAAAATAAAGAGAATAGCTCTGATGCCTTTCGGCACATTTACCGCCGAAGATATATCCATTGATATGACGCGTTTTATATCGGATTGTCTCATAAAGAATGAATTTGAGGTTATTTCTCAGGATATCCTGGAAAATTTCCTTGCCAAAAGAAGAATCCGTGGAACGGAATTCCTGAACAAACCGGCTATCAGAGAAATGGGCGCTGCTTTAAAGGCGAATGTCTTGCTACTTGGGTCTGTTGATCTCCTTGAAGATTGTAAAAATCCACAGGTAGCCATGAATGCTCAGATGATCAATTGTTTTGATAGCTCTGTTGTCTGGGCCAACTCTATTTCACGCACTGGTGACGACTTTGCCACATTTCTCGGTATAGGCAGGATAACTTCTTTGAAGAAGTTGATAGAAATCACAGTGGAAAAACTCCTAAACGACTTGCCCTCTAGCGTTAACGTTATCGTCGATATGGGCAGCTCATCCATAACCCCAATTGAAATCAGCCATGCTGGTTTTTCCCCTGATGTGTTAAAAGGCGGTGAGACAACACGCATCTCAATAGAGGTCAAAGAAATCACCAAAAAGTTGCGAGATATCAGGGCCTTTGTCCTTGATAGCGAGATTGACCTTAAAACCAAGGACGGAAGGTGGTATACTGGAACTATTTCAGCTCCAGCCATTGATGGAGTCTATTCGCTGAAAATTTACGTATCGGACCGATGGAACAGGCTTTTTAGTGTAAACTCCGCAGCCAATCTGACTGTCCAGAACAGCTCACCTGAAATCACTCTTTTGTTTCAGAAAAGGCTTATATCTCCCAACAATGACGGTATCAATGACTATATTCAATTCTTCCCCGAACTCCTGAAAGCAATTACATTAGAAAGCTGGGAGGTTGAGATTACAGATAAAGACGGTAAAGTCGTGAGATCTGAAAACGGTTTCGGCATGCTGCCCGCAAATTTTTTCTGGCAGGGTGAAAATAATCAATACAAGCCGGTTAAAGATGGAACATATTTCTGTCGATTATTTGTGCAAGATAAGGCGGGCAACCGAACGTCTACAGCAAAGGAGAAGATCGTGGTCGACAAAACTATGCCGGAGAGTACCGTTGTTCTTGCCGAGGAAAATGAAGAAAGCCTTACCCTGTTGCTAAAAACCAAAGATATAAGCAAAATAGCCGATTGGAAAGTCATTGTTTACGACAGAACAGGCGCTGAAGCAGGAAAGTTTGAGGGCAAGGGGAATGTCCCGGCAACCATTGTCTGTCCAGTTAAAAAAAAATTAAAAAAAGACTTAAGCACGGAAGAAAACCAGAGCCCGGAAGAAGAGGATGCGCTCACCTATTCGCTTGAAGTGAGAGATATAGCGGGAAACAAATTGCGAATAGAAAGACAACCCTTAAAATGCCCTGAGCCTAAAGCAACTGAGCCTGAGAAAAAAAAGGATGAGTGGGTTGAGGATTTTTGAGTTGATGAGCCTGACAAGAAAGTTTATTTTTCTGCTTGTTATCTTGGAATCTATCTCGGCTTGTTCATCGGCTACTACCCCATATGCCTATGTCCGAAAAAACCATGATCAGCCAGTGGTCAAAAAAGTAGCAATTTTTTCTTTTCACAACAACACAATGATCGCAGAGGCGAACAAAATTGTAACAGGAGCCTTTGTAGCAAGCCTGGTTAAAATGAGAAAGTTTAAGGTGGAATTTCCAGGTAACATCAAAAGCTTTCTTGTCAGCGAACGGATTATTGTGAGAACCGGCGTTGATCTCAATACTATCAAGCTTATGGGAAAAAGATTGGGGGTGGATGCCGTTATCATTGGCCGGATAGAAGAATTCGTGGGGATGGAGCAAAAAGAAAAAGGCGTTATTCCGGTGGTTTCCATCAGTTCGAGGATGCTGGACGTCCGAACAGGAAAGATTTTGTGGATGGCGCAACATAGAAGAACCGGCGACGACTATATAAAGGTTCTTGATTTCGGCAAGGTCAGGTCGGTGGGCGAATTGACCAAAAAAGTGGTTCTGGAAATGATTAAGACAATGCCTTAATTTGGAGTGCCTGAAGTGAGCTAATGTTATTGAAATACCTGATGTAAAACAGCCTGTGGAAAAAAAAGATATGGAGTATTATTTTTATCACATTGCTCTTGACCGGCATTATCTTTTTTTTTACAGCGACATAAATATTGGAAATATCTTATCGCCTGTTTCATGTTAAGGCAAATAACTTTTTAGACTTTCTTTTTCCGGTGCTACTCGCCGGCTTTTTTTCAAGTCTTGTTCTGGGTTTTTTAGCGGCTGTTTTCTTTCCCTATGCAATTGCCGGCCCACTTTATCGAATAGAAAAAAAGCTTGTTGATATCGGCAATGGGGATCTAAAAAAGAAAATAAAGCTTCGCAAAGGAGATGAAGTCGGAGAGCTTGCGGATTCGATTAATATAATGGTTGAGAAGGATTAAGGGCTAAGATTAAAAAGATGGGGGATATTTCCGGGCATATAGACGAGCTTGTCGCACAGGCTCCAGGCAAAAATATTGATGATATCGTACAAAAAATCAAGGCGGAAAACACGAGTCTTCGGGAAGCTGTCAACATCTTTAAGGTATAAGGATTATAATGAAAAAACTATTTGTATTTGTTTTGTTCGTATTTTGCGTGGCTGGGCTTGTATATATGGTTATGCCTTGCGCTGCCATGGATACGGCTGTTCTTGCCGAAGTCAATGGCGAGGCCATTAATAAAGATGCTCTTCAGAAAAGGATTAAGGCTATTCACAGAAATAAGCCGCAAATGCGGCCTGAAGGGGGCGCAGGCGGCATCAAGCTTCTGGATATTATTGAAGAGATGATTGATGAGCGGCTCATAATTCAGGACGCGTACAGGGTGGAACTTGACAGGTCTGCTGATTTTACAAAAAAGATTGAATACTTCATGACTACCCAGTCTATCATCCGATTAAGAAAAGAAGTAGTACTTGATAAAATCAACATCAGCGATCAGGATATTCTCGACTATTTCAAAGAGCACTATGAGAAAGATGGGCCGACACCTGAAGGGATGTTTGAAAAGGTTGCGACACAAATCAAAAAAAAACTCCGGAAGGAAAAAGAGAAAGAGCTGTCTGATAAATTTATTTCCGAGATAAGAAAACAGGCGGATATATGGATTGACACTGACCTGATTAACCTGCTTGATCCGGAAAAAAATTATACAGGAAAAAAATCGGTGGTGGCGACCGTAAGTGGTGATATGATTCCACTTGATGATTTTCTTCATGATTTGAAACAGGCAACTCAAAAACGGGCCCGGATGTATCTAATGTTAGAAAACAAGCAACATCTGGAAGAAATGCAAAACGATTTAAAAAAAGAAATTCTGGACAGCCTGATCACATACAAATTGATCGAGCAGGAAGCGTTAAAGCACAATTATGCCAAGGACCCTTTATTTATAAACATAGTTAAAAAGCGTAAAGAGCAACTCCTTATCAATGAATTTAAGGCAAAGACAATCTATCCCCTGACAATTCCAACAAAAAATGAGTTGACACAATATTATGAAGACCATATAGATGATTTTAGGAAAGGCTATGAAGTCTGGTACAAAGAGATGATCTTTCAGGCCAGTGAGGATGCTGAAAAAGCACTGAAAGAATTAAAGCAGGGAGCAAGCTTTGAGTTTTTGGCGGCTCAGGTGTCGGAAAAATGGATACCAAGGCAAAAGGCTGTATGGGTTAATGCTGATTCCTTTTCTCCTGCAATCAGGAAGGAGTTAAACCGGCTGGAAGCAGGTGAGATCACCGAGGTAATCGCTGACAACAGACAATACAAGATCATTAAATTAAAGGGCAAAAGAGGAGGAGAGCCCATAGAATTTTCCAGAGTCGTCGATAGGCTCGGAAAAATCGTAGGGCAAAAGAACTTCGAGAAAATGCTCTCTAAATATTTGGCGGAATTACGGGATATCTCTACAATCAGGATCAACAAAAAGGCCCTGAAACTCATAGAAGAAAAATACCGGCAAGAATTACCCGAAGGAACTAAAGCACAGGTTAGCCCATGAAGAATTTGAAGCTGGCGGTTTTATATTTGTTATTGATTGCAATGATCATTGGAGGTGCTGTTTCTTGCAAGTACAGGGTGTCAAGGCAGCTTGTGAAGAAAAAATGCGTTGAGTGCCATCAAAAAAAGGCAGATGAGTTTAAAAAAGCAGGGATTGTCCATAAGCCTGTAAAAGGCAATGAATGTGAATCGTGTCACAGGCCCCACGGGGTGATCGGGGGCGCTTACTTAAAGGTAAGCAAAAAGGAGCTGTGTTACACCTGTCATAAAGAGATGAAGAGCATGCTTGACAAAAAGCATCTTCATGCCCCGGCAAAAGAAAGAGAGTGTATAAGCTGTCACAGTCCACATTCGTCTGAGAACAAAAACCTGTTAAAAGGCAAGGGAAATAATCTTTGCTTTATCTGCCATAAAGAAGATGCCTATAGCAGAAAGATGCAGCATGCACCCTTATCCGACAAGGGGTGTTTGACCTGCCATGATGCTCATGGTTCTGATTATGAAAAATCGCTTTTTGATTCAACAGATGCTGTTTGCAGTAAATGTCACGATTTTAAAAAGCCCGGGTTTGTCAAAAGCCATTCAGGTTATAAGCCGGATGGAGATTCCTGTGTCTCATGCCATACACCTCATTCTTCTTCAAATACAAAACTGCTTCGAGAATTTGTGCACACGCCACTTGATCAGAACCAGTGCAAGTCCTGTCATAACCCGCCTGAATCAGAGCGCCCTTTAGATGTCAAAAAAACAGGAGCAAACCTCTGCTATGAGTGCCACACGGAAAACCGGACAGCATTTGCAAAGGCCCATGTTCATGCCCCTGTCAAAAAAGATAATTGCCTCTCATGCCACAGCCCCCATG
>QMMZ01000093.1 GCA_003647525.1 Deltaproteobacteria bacterium
TATCCAAAAGATTTCCCAAAATCGTCTTGAAAATTTGATTTCAGAACTTAGTGATGGCCATGAACTGGGTGTACTGAAAAAGGATGAAGAAGAGGAAACTGAAAAACCGTGGGAAACCTCGAAAGACAAAGCTATATTGCGAAAAAATGATTTTCCTACGCAGCTCGACATCGTCAAAGCAAATATGCTGTTTATTCCAAAGGCGGCGATTTCCCAAAGGGCTTTGAATCGGTTAAAACGGCTAGCGTCTTTTAAAAACCCAGTGTTTTACAAACAGCAAGCCATGCGTTTGCCGACCTATGGGTATCCGAGAGTCGTCTCCTGCGCAGATGAAACAAAAGAGTACCTGTGTTTGCCAAGAGGATGCGAGCCTGAATTGTCTTATGAACTTAAAGAACTCGAAATTGATATTCGGTTTATCGATAAAACCTATAGCGGAAAAAGGATTGATGTGGAATTCAATGGTCATTTAAGAGATGAACAGTCCTTGTCCCTCAAACACCTATTGCAACACGATACCGGAATACTTTCAGGCACAACAGCCTTTGGTAAAACAATCGTGGCGATTAAGCTGATCGCCGAGAAAAAAGTAAACACACTAATCCTGGTTGACAAGGTTAGCCTGCTGTCCCAATGGCAAGATAAGCTGTCAGAATTTCTGGTTGTTAATGAAACATTACGGGAGCCGATGGCCACAAGGAAGAAAAGCGGACGAAAGAAGAAAAAAAGTGTAATCGGTCAATTGGGCGCAGGCAAAAATACTTTAAGCGGCATCGTGGATATTGCGCTGATGCAATCGCTAAGTCGAAAAGGAGAAGTCAAGGAATGCGTTAAAAATTACGGGATGATCATTGCCGATGAGTGTCATCATGCTTCAGCATTCACCTATGAACAGATTCTGAAAACCACCAATGCAAAATATATTTATGGTCTGACCGCTACACCGACAAGGAAAGATGGGCATCATCCGATTCTGTTTATGCATTGCGGTCCCATTCGATATCGGGATAACCCCAAAAAACAAGCGGAGAACAGGCCTTTTGACCATTATATTATTCCGCGATTTACATCTTTGAGGGTTCCTCTGGACAGCGACGAAAAAGGTATATCCATTCAGGAATTATATACCGAAATCATGGATAACTACTTCAGGAATCAGCAGATTACAGAAGATGTGCTGAAAAATTATCATCAAGGCAGAAACTGCATTGTTTTATCGTTGCGAACCGCCCATGTTGAATTGCTTGTAAAAAAGTTGAAGGAAAAGGTTCCGGATGTTATAAAACTGATGGGCGGCATGGGGAAAAAATCAACTCAGAAGGCCTTTCAATGTCTCACCAATATTCCTGCTGACAAAAATATTATCCTGGTTGCTACTGGTCATTTTATCGGGGAAGGTTTTGACGAGCCACGTCTCGATACGCTGTTTTTAGCCATGCCGATATCATGGAAAGGCACACTGCAGCAATATGCCGGGAGGCTCCATAGACTGTTCAAAACGAAAAAAGAAGTGAGGATCTATGATTATGTGGATATCCAGGTAAAGATGCTGGAAAAAATGTATCAAAAACGGCTAAACGGATACGCTTCAATGGGATATAAAGCCAAAGGCGAGGAGACCATGGATGCATCCTTGGATATCATTTTTAATAAAGATAACTTTTTACCTGTTTTCAATCAGGATATCGTCACCGCTAAAAAAGAGATTTTAATCGTAAGCCCGTTTGTCAGAAAAAGACGCACCCACCAAATGATACAACACCTTAAAATTTCAACCAGTAAAAATATCCGCGTCATAGTCGTGACCCGGCCGAAAGAGGATTTTACACCGAAGGATCACGCCGCTTTGCAAAGGACGCTGAACCTGTTAACAAGTAACGGAGTAAGTGTAGTATTTAAATCAAATATCCACCAGAAATTTGCAATCATGGATCAAAAGGTTGTGTGGTATGGCAGTATCAATCTGTTAAGCTATGGGAGCGCACAGGAAAGCATCATGCGCATTGAAGGTTCCAATATTGCGAACGAATTGATGAAAAGCATAGATGGTGCATAACCTCATAATAATGTTCGTTAGTGTATGGAACGGTTATGTTTTTGGCTCCCCAGCACGGACTCGAACCGCGGACTTAGTGGTTAACAGCCACTCGCTCTGCCAACTGAGCTACTGGGGATAATTTATATTTTAAACGAATTTTAAACGTATTTATTTACTAAAAATTCGATTGAAGTCAAGTAAAATATTTGTCTTTTTTATGAAATTGCAAAATCTCCTTTTAATCTAAGTTGAGCAATTTTTTGCGAAGAAATGTGCCAAGATCTTGATGCAGCAAGGTTTGCGAAAATCGTAGGCATACCAATGGATATGTCGAGACTTTTCGCAAATCCTTGATGCGCAAGAGATTGGTGCAGATCGAGTAAAAAATCGCTCAATTTAGATTTACTTTTAAAGAAAGCTCGTCGAGTTGAGCCTTGCTCGTTTCCGCGGGTGCATTTGTGAGAAGGCATGCGGCCTTCTGGGTTTTTGGAAATGCAATAACATCACGTATGGAAGACTCTCCGCAAAGAATCATAACCAGCCTGTCAAAGCCGAATGCAATGCCTCCGTGGGGGGGAGCTCCTGACTCAAGTGCTGAAATCAGAAATCCGAATTTTTCCTCATAAGTTTCCCTGTCAATACTCAAGGCTTCAAACACCTTTTCCTGTTGTGCCCTTGTATGGATACGTATACTCCCTCCACCAATTTCCGAACCGTTTAAAACAAGATCATAAGCCCTTGATCTTACAGCAAGAGGTTCGTCCTTCAAAAGGTCGAGATCTTCTTCAAGGGGAGCTGTAAAAGGATGATGCAATGCCTGAAGCCTTTTTTCTGTTTCATCGTATTCAAGCAAATGAAAATCAGTAACCCATACAAAACTGAATTCATTTTCGTCTATAATTCCCAGCTTTTTTCCGAGATGGTTTCTAAGATACCCCAGAGCTTCATTTGTAACCTTTGGTTGATCAGCAACAAAAAAAACAAGGTCGCCGGGTTCCATTTCCAGGCGCCTGGCCAAAGCTTTTTTTTCTTCTTCTGTAAAAAATTTTGCTATGGGCGATTGCCATGTATCTTCCTTGACTTTTATCCAGGCAAGTCCTTTTGCTCTGTAAACGGAAACGAATTCTGTAAGATCGTCGATTTCTTTCCGCGAAAAATTTGAGCAGCCTTTTGCATTAAGTGCTTTGACTATTCCACCTTTTTTAACAACGCTGGAGAAAACCTTGAACCCGGATTTTTCAACGATATCCGATAGATCTTTAAGTTCAAGGCCGAAGCGAATATCCGGTCTGTCAAGGCCGAAGCGGCTGACAGAATCTTTGTATGAAAGACGTAAAAAGGGAGGCTTGATCTCTATCCCAAGAACGTCATTAAAAATTTCTTTCATCATGCCTTCAGTTATATCCATGATATCGTTTTCGCCAACAAAGGACATCTCCATATCTATTTGTGTAAATTCCGGCTGGCGGTCAGCCCTCAGGTCTTCGTCCCTGAAGCAGCGAACTATCTGAAAATAGCGGTCAAACCCCGAGATCATTAAAAGTTGTTTAAAAAGCTGGGGTGATTGAGGCAGAGCATAAAATTGGCTGGGATTAACTCTGCTGGGGACAAGATAGTCTCTTGCGCCTTCAGGAGTACTGCGCGTTAATACAGGAGTTTCAATTTCAAGAAATCCGAGTTTGTCAAGATAGTTCCTAACTGATGCGGCAGCCTTGTGACGCATAATTAGATTTTTTTGCATTTGTGGACGTCTGAGATCAATATGGCGATATTTGAGCCGCACTGTTTCCGACACATCAATTTTATCTTCTATTAAAAAAGCAGGTGTTTTAGCTGCATTTAAAATTTTAAGTTCAACGACAGTAATTTCTATCTCTCCGGTTTTCAGGTTAGGATTGGTCATTCCTTCAGGCCTTGGATCAACAATTCCACGCACCCCGATTACATATTCACTCCTGATTGCATGAGCCTTTTTGTGAATTTTTATATCTTTTTTGGGATTAAAGACAACCTGGGTTATGCCTTCCCTGTCTCGCAAGTCAATAAATATGACCCCTCCGTGGTCCCTTCGGCGCTGAACCCATCCCATAAGCACAACTTCCTTACCGATTGAGGATGCATCAAGCTCACAGCAGTTATGGGTTCTTCTCATTTTTCCAAGCATATCATCTGGCAATGCATTTACTCCTTTCAAATTTTATAATCGACTTCACCACAGATTTTCACGGAATTACACTGAATTATCAATAGGCCTGCTCTCAAACGAATTGTTTTGAAATAATTGATCAATTGGGCTTCGTTCTAATCTTCCGTTCAATTTTTATCACTCTATAAACATGAACCTGGGTACTTACACTTACTCATTATTTACAATTTTCAGTGAAACTCTGTGTCATTCCGTGGTAAATTTATAATTTAATTTCTGCTTTAACCTTTTCCACTAAGCTTTCTATAGGAATTGAAATCTGTTTTTTAGTTGTCATGTTCCGGAGAATAACTGATCCTTCTTCAAGTTCATTGTCTCCTACAATAAGCACATACGAGGCTTTAAGTCTGTTTGCACGTTTCATCTGGCTTTTCAGGCTTCTATTGCTCAAATCCATTTCAGGCCGAATTCCTTCAAGACCAAAATTGCAGCTCCATTCAAAAGCTAAAGGTCTGCTTTTTTCGCCAAGCGCAGCTATATAAATATCAGGCTTTTGTAAAAGGTCTTTATTCCTAATGCCGGTTATTTCTGCGAGCCTGTCAATGCCTATTGCAAAACCGGTTGCGGGCTGGCCGGGTCCTCCTAAAGCCTTTACCAGACCATCGTAACGTCCGCCACCGGCAACGGCATTCTGGGCACCTAATGAACCTGTCTGAATTTCAAAAGTAGTGCGGGTATAATAGTCCAGACCTCTTACCAGGTGTTTGTCGATCACAAATGGAATTTTAACTTTTTCAAGCGCATATTTAACTGTCTCAAAGTGTTGGCTGCATTCGGGACATAAATAATCTATTGTAGCAGGAGCACCAACCATAGCCTCGCGACATGAAGAACTTTTGCAGTCAAGCGCCCTTAAAGGATTCTTTTTGCTTCTTCTAAGGCAATCCTGGCATAATTTTTCTGTTACAGATGAAAGAAAGGCAGAAAGAGCTTCCTTAAAATTTAAACGGCATTTGGGACAACCCAATGAATTTATGTGGGGTATTGCGTCTGTTACTTCAAGCATGGAAAAAAGTTTCACAGCCAGAAAAATAATCTGTGCATCAATAAATGGCGAATCTATACCAAACACTTCGGCATTGATCTGATAAAATTGCCTGTACCTTCCTTTCTGGGGTCTTTCTCTGCGAAACATCGGCCCGATGCTGTAAAATTTCTGCACAGGATCCTTTGCATACATTTTATGCTGAATATATGAACGAACAACAGATGCTGTAGCTTCCGGCCGCAGCGTAATAAGATCTCCCTTTCTGTCCGGGAAGGTATACATTTCTTTTTCTACAATATCGGTATCCTCTCCAATGCTCCTTGCAAAAAGCTCAGTACGTTCCAGAATCGGCAGTCGGATTTCCTTAAATCCAAAATCCTCAAAAAGTGAGCGGGCGGTTTTTTCTATATTTTGCCAGATCTCAACTTCTCCTGGAAGAATATCTTTGAATCCTCTAATTAATTGAATCATTATCTACGGGTTTTCCTTCTCGGCTTTTCAGAATTTTTTTTGTATATCAACAAAAGGAAAGTATGGTATAATAATATATAAACTTATTTTTATATCTTAATATATTCCATTAAGTCAATATTAATCTGGATTTTTGGTGGTTTCCGATATAGGGAACGCGTTCCAACACACGGTACGGCATCCTGACAGACAAGACAAAGATTGAGATTGAGATTGTTTACTGAAGTTGCGACATGACAAAAAAGCGCTTGCTTTAAAACTATTCTGCTTGACAAAAGGCTAAAACTATAGTTTAGCATAATGACACTTTATGCTAAACTATAGTTTTGTATTACCATGAATGATTTCCAATTAATAGAGGTGTTGGAATATTGGAATTTTTGGATCCAGGACCGCCGTACCGGTGTTTATAGAAAGGATTATGTAGAGGAAACTATATCGTCAAAGGAAGCTGAAAGAGGCATCAATAGTAGCCGGTATAAGGCGGGCAGGCAAGTCAACAATTCTTCTGCAAGTTTTAAAAAAGTTAATTGAAGCTGGAACACCTCGCGAAAATATCCTGTATGTCAATTTTGAAGAGCCAACCTTTATCCCGTATTTGACAGTAGAATTTTTACTGCGCATTCATGACCTTTATTTAGAGCGATTCAACCCGCGTGGCCGGACCTATGTTGTTCTGGACGAAGTCCAATTGGTGCCGGGATGGGAAAGATTTGTTCGCGGGCTATACGATAGAGATAAAGATATAAAATTCTATCTAACCGGTTCGTCATCGAAACTTCTCTCCAAAGAGTACGGTACATCTTTAACCGGAAGAATAGTTTCCAATGAAGTCTTCCCCTTAAGTTTTCAAGAGTTTCTGGCATTTAAAGAAAAAGAAGAAATGATCGAAAGATCAAGGGGAAAAGGTTCTCCTGCTCTGCGCAACCTTTTCAATCAATACACTCGCTTCGGCGGTTTTCCTCAGGTGGTTTTGACGGAAGAAGAAAAAGACAAGATGCAGATCCTGAAAGATTATTACACTGCCGTGATAGAAAAGGATATTATTCAGCGATATCAAGTCAGGGATATAAAGAAACTAAAAGAATTTTGCCTGAATTTGTATGCCAATGTGGCAACGCATTTCTCCGGATATCAGGCAGAAAAAAGGCAAAAGATATCTCAACCCACGGCGAATAAATTTTTGGAATATGCCAGAGAAGTCTTTTTGGTACAAACAACAGATTATTTCTCTTACTCCTTTGCGGAACAAAAGGCCAATCCGTATAAAGTCTATGCCATTGACCCTGGGCTCTATAATGCAGTGTCATTCCGGTTTTCTGAAAACATAGGGAGGATATTTGAAAACGTAGTTTATCTGGCTTTGAGAAGAAAAGGAGAAGTTGATTTTTTTATAAGAAAAGGGACCAGAATCGATAAACTGATCAATTTCTGCTGGGAACTCAACAAGAAGAATGAAAAGAGAGAATTCTCCGGCCTGTATGAAGCAATGAAACAATTCAATGTCTCCAA
>QMMZ01000094.1 GCA_003647525.1 Deltaproteobacteria bacterium
ATCAAAATAGCCTGCTATTCCATCAACTTTTGTGATTTGAGATCGAACAAATTTGACCCAAATCTATGCGCCTACTTGGGGAAGTTATTTCGTCCCCGTTCCTAAGGAGGTAGAATATGAAAAAATTTTCAATTTTATCAATGGTACTTGCAGTTCTATTAATTTTGCCTTCCTGTGGATTCTGTAATGAATGGCAGGAAGTCGTTGAAAATATTGGAAACGGCAGCATCAACTGGACAAAAGGAATAGTTCAGGCCACGGGTATCTGTGCTTCTCCGGAAGAAGACTATGGCAAACAACCCCAGGTAAGGTCTATGGCTCTTAAAGCCGCACAGCTTGATGCTACGCGCAACCTGCTTGAAGTTACACAAGAAGTAAGGATTGATTCCGCTACCGTTGTCAAAAACTTTGCTGTTACAGATAATGTAATAATGGCCAAAGTAAGCGGCATGGTAAAAGTAGCTCAGATTGTTAAACAGGAATATCTGTCGGACGGAACAGTAGAAGTTACAATGCAGATGAGCCTTCATGGAGGTTTTGCCCAATTAGTTCTTCCGCAGGGAATTAAACAGATTGAGCCCATTAAATCGGTTCTTTCTTTATCAGTTGAGCCGCCAAAACCATCTCCTGCCATATCTTCTAAAACCGCAGAAAAGCCAACATCCGAAATATATACAGGTTTGGTAGTTAATGCCAAGGGACTTAACGTAAGGCCTGCCATGTCTCCAAAAATAATTGATGAAAATGGACAGGAAGTTTACGGTTCGGCCTTTGTCAGCCGTGAATATGCTGTACAGCAAGGAATGAGCGGTTATGCAAAAGATATGACAGCGGCACAGAGCGATCCAAGAGTTACAAATAATCCTTTAACTGTAAAAGGGTTAAAAACTGAAGGGCCTGGCAAGGCTGATATAGTAAGCAGCAACGCAGATGCTTTTGAGCTGAGAAGCGCTTCCGAGCATCTATCATTCATGAAAAAATGCCGTGTAATGATTGTTGTTGATTAGGAACGGGGACGAAATAACTTCCCCAACTATGCATCACAGCTTCAGGTCACCTTTGCCCGATCTCAAATCACAAAAATATCAAAATAGCCTGCTTAGCGAGCCCTTATTCCATATTACAAAATTTCCCATGGCGGGATTGATTTGGATAAAGACCTGTAAACAGCATCTGTCTTTAGCAACATTTTCTTTCTATCTGAATCTTTTTTTTCACAAAATACTTTAAGAGAAATATGAAATTTCCGCTTTTTTTCATTAAATATCACAATTTCACAATAATTACCTCTATCATAAATGAATTTGTATGGATAATCTTCTCTTTCAGAAAGCAATGTTGCCCGGTAAACCTCGTCAAATGTTAATGGAATGTGTTCAAAACATATGTCTTTATGTTCCGGAGCTATATTTACACCAAGTTCATCTGCAAACTGCTCAAGTTCCTCTCGTGTGCAGTTAATAGTCCTGTAATGTCTTCCATCTGATATCTCCTCGCATTCACGGCGAATATACTCCAAAAGAAAAGGACATATCATCTTCTCCAGGCCGGGATCAATTCTGTTCTTTTTCTTCTGAAATTTCTTTAATCTGTTATAATTTATAATTGTTCTTTTTAATCCACGAAAAATCGATGATCTCCTGTTTGCGAACTTGAGATCTCGCAATATAATGGTTTTGAAACGGTTTATTGCTGCATCCTCCAGGTGTTTAATATCTGATGAAGTCAGTTTCAGCCTTGGGCCTTCTTTTTCCTCCGTAAGATAAAAAAGAGCTTCATAAAAAGCCACTTCCGGCATCTCCCCGGAATTTTCAATCCAATCGACTTCCTGTAACAGATAGCTTTCCCTGGAATTCACTTTTTATCACGCTCTCGCTTTTTAGTTATCTGATACTCTTCTCAATTTTCTTTAAAGCTTCTCTTGCGGCATCTCTTACTTCACCTTGGTATATCTCGCTGTATGATATATTTTCCAGCTCAGGAACCATTTCGATATTTCCGGTTTCTCCCAAAATATATATAATATCGCCCTTAATCCGGTCCTCAACACTTTGGAACTGCTCCCACAGGGGATTAATAACCTGGCTGGCCAGTGCGTTATTTTTCTCAACAATATATTCGAATGCCACCATTGCACCAAGACGAACCGGCCATTTTTCATGAATAAGCGTATTAATAAAGGCCGGGAAAATAGAGTTATGGTCAAGCATCATTTCTGCTAGCTGATCGGCATTACCTTCTTTTAACAAACTAATAATTGATGAGGTGCCAAGATTGGAAGGGTTGCGGTTAAGTATTATCTCAACTATTTCGTCAAGATTTGCAGTACCGGTCCATCGGAAGTTTTCATCCAGCAAAAGCGTTGGTGCGGATCGAACATTATTCAGGTCTGCAATTTCAGGGAAAAGTGTGCCGTCAATAATTTCAAGCTTTATTAACTCATTTGCAAAAGTAAGGGGAATAAGTTGCTTAACACTTTTCGGGCAAAAAGGACATTGTTTTGCTATATATAATTTAAGATCAGCGGGAATTTTAACTTTATCAAGTCGATTTTGTACTTCGCCGGTCAATTTAAACGAATTGCCGTCAAGTAAAGTCAGTGCTTCAAGAAATGGCTCTAATTCAGCATCAAGAGGTATTGCATGGTAAAATACACTTCTGCCCACCTTGATAGCAGGCACCTGGTTTTCATCATCCTTGATTTGATTAATCCTGAGTTTAGAAGCAAGGTTTGATAATTTGTCACTGAATTCTCTGAACTCTGTACTTCTTCCATCTTCCGTCAAAATAAAATCTATTTCGATTTTACCGGATAATCCATCATTCCATCTTTTAATCGTTTTTTCTTCCTGTGATGTCATTCCACAATCCTTATAATAACTCGTAATTTAGACGGCAAAGTAAAAAGCTTCAGTTTCAAGGCGCGCAAATCCTGAGGAGAGAGACGTACTTATAGCTACGTCGCAATGACGAAGGATGCAGCGCAACGCAGAAAATGAACTTTTTACGAAGCCGTCAATCATGATCGAAAACATAGCCGATTGAACGAAGGCTTTTAAAATATACTGGCTTTTTGGGATTATCCTCAAAATACTTTCTAAACCTCACAATAAAATTATCTACAGTTCTGGTTGTCGTATCTCTATTGTAACCCCAGCCTATTTCCAAAAGTTTGCTTCTGGAAAGCGGCTTACCGCGATTTGCAATAAAAAGTTTTAAAAGTTTTACTTCCTGCTCTGTCAGATTTATTTTTCCGCATTTACAGTCTGCAACTAAAGTCTCAAAATTGATGTGGTTGCCTCCAAAAGCATAGGTTTTCGGTAATAAAGCAAGACCGGAGCCGTTTATACCATTTCCCACATGGTTCCAGAATCCCCTGGTTAAAAGTCTCTCAACTCTCAACAGAAACTCTTCGAGGTTGAAAGGCTTTGAAAGATAATCATCCACTCCATAAGAAAAACCTTTTATCTTGTCATCGGGTTCGCCCTTAGCTGATAAAATAAGTATAGGAATCCGTTCATCCTCAAGACGGATATTCTGAAGCACGGACAATCCGTCAATTCCTGGCAGCATTATATCAAGCACTATCAGATCCGGCAACCATTCTTTCCATTTTTTAAGGCCTGAAACACCGTCTGAAGCAATAATTACATCATATCCCTGGAGTGAAAGATTCAATTTTAAACCTTCCGCTATATGTGTCTCATCTTCAATTACAAGAATACGCTTCTTATCGGCATCATTCATGGAAACCCCCCAAGGGCAAAATTAAAGTAAAAACCGATCCTTTTCCTATTCCTTTACTTTTCGCAATGACTTTTCCTTTGTGGATTCGAGCAATATTCTGGACAAGATGCAGGCCAAGACCGCTGCCCTTTGCTGACATATTATCAAACCGACCGGCCTGATAAAATTTCCTGAATATTTTCTTAGTTTCATGCTTATCAAATCCAATTCCGTTGTCCTCAAAATGTATATGTAATTCACGCTTTTTGGGCTCAAAAGTGATATCTGTTTTGGGTCTTTCCGACGCGTTATATTTAACAGCATTAGTAAAAAGATTCATAAGGAGCATCTCAAATAAAGACAAATCTATCTGACAAGAGAATGAGTGGCTGGATGGATTATGAATATTTATCTCGCAATTCTGGAAAAGATGGTTGTTGTTTTTAAGGAATTGTTTAACTGCTTTATTGATATCTACTATAGAAAAATTTCCTTTATAATTCCTGCTTTGAATTTTGGCAAGGTTCAATATACGGTTTATGTTGTCAGAAAGCTGGGTTACATCCTGAATCATATAGCGGATGTATTTAAGTCGATCTTCTCTGGAAAGCTCATGCTTTAAAAATGTTTCCAGATATAATTTCAATGAAGTAACTGGAGTTTTCAGCTCATGGGTAAAATTATTAATAAAATTATGCTGCAGCCTGTATAGTTGTGCTGTTTTCTGGGTATATACAAATATCATCAATATACCCATAAGAATTATACCAACAAGAATCGAAAGAACCATAATAACTACCCATGTCTGAGGTTCCAAAACCTGACTGGGATCAAGATCAAATCTTAACATAACAGCTTTAAGTCCTGTGCTGACCTCCATGTACCAGTGGATATACAGGATCAGAGACAATGCCAGGGCTACTACCGATAAAATAAAGATAAGAATCGGATAAAAAAACAGTTTTGATTTATTCATAATATCTCATGGATATGATTTAACAAAATGTAAGCGTTCACGGAACATTGAAATTAGAAATTAGAAATTAGAAATTGAAAGGTCTCATGTCAAATATAGTTCAAAATTAAAGATTTGTAAAACTTTTGTAAAATATAAAAACAATACTTTAATTTTTTAATGTTTTTTATTATAAAGAAGTTAACATTTAAAAGGGTCAATAAATGAAAAACTATTATCATGAATTTCATATTCCGGTTATGGGTACCGGTCACTCTGTTGATACACCCATACGTGTAGCCTGCTTTGGCATCACATCGGTTATCTCTCTAGTTGATGATCTGTTGCTGGAAAAAATCCGAAAACATTATTCTGAAAAATTCAGCCTGCCGTATTCCAGGATACCGGCAAACGAAAATAACGGGAGAGCGAAAAGAATAACAGCCTATCTTGAAACAGTACAAAAAATTGTACATATTAAAATAGACAGGATAAAGAAACAACCGTTTTTCAAAAATAATGAAAAAAGCAAATACTTTGATCTGCTGCCTGAAGAATGCTCTTTAAAAAAGGCATACAACGAACTTTTAACTATGAAAGAAGGAACAAAAAGATCTGCCCTGGAGAAAGAGCTGACAAGTAAAATGAGGCCCGGCTCTATTGACGTAAATATAATGGTAAAAGTTGACCGTACTATTTACGACAGTAATGGAGAGCCTTTAAGCGATGAATTCAGCGATGCAAAAACAGGATTTCGGGGCTATGCCGAAAGCAGCCTTAAATCCGCCATTGTATTTTCAGCCGGAATAAACCAGCGCCTGTTCAATTACATGACACGCTTCAGAGACTTTTACAGAGATAAAACAGGACAAATCAAAAAGAAAATAATTTTAAAGGTGAGCGATTTTCGATCTGCGCTCATACAAGGTAAGTTTCTGGCCAAAAGAGGCCTGGAAGTTCATGAATTCCGCATTGAGTCAGGGCTCAATTGCGGTGGTCATGCTTTTGCTTCAAATGGAATTTTGCTGCCGACAGCGCTTAAGGAATTTAAAGAAAAACGTGCAAAACTGGCGAATGAATTTCTACCGCTTATAAAAAAATATTACAAGAAAATGGGCTGGGAATATGCTGAATCTGCCCAAAACAACAGCCCTCTTGTTACTGTCCAGGGAGGTATCGGCAACAATGGAGAAGTACGCAGACTAAAAAAAGATTTTGGCATGGATCTGACAGGTTGGGGTAGTCCTTTCTTACTGGTTCCGGAAACCACCTGTATTGACGACTCTACTCTTGAGCTTTTAAGACTGTCAGGTGAAAAAGATCTCTATTTGAGCGATGTTTCTCCTATTGGAGTGCCTTTCAATAATTTACGCAAAACAGGATCGGAAATATATACCAGAAAAAAGGCTGCGGAAGGCAATCCCGGTTCACCATGCCCTAAAAAATTTCTTGTATCCAATACTGAATTTACAAAACAGCCTATTTGTCTGGCATCCAAACAATACCAGAAAATGAAGCTGGAACAAATAAACAAGCAAGTGCTTCCATGGCCGGAAAAAGAAAAGTATAAAAAAAATATTGTACAAAAAACCTGCCTCTGTGATCATCTCGGCAACGGCGCGCTTATTAACCTGGGGATATCCAAAGAAGAAAATTCTCCCCAGTCGATATGCCCCGGGCCCAATATAGCATGGTTTAACAAAATTTATACTTTAAAAGAAATGGTTGATCATATATATGGAAGGGGCCGGTCTTTAATTCCGGCTGAACGACCCCATATGTTTGCCAAGGAAATCGAAATGTATGTTAACTATTTTGAAAAGCAAGTAAAGATTTGTGATTGTTCGTCCAGGGAAGTCAAGATCTTGAAGGAATTTAAGGTAAATTTGGAAAAAGGCATGAACCTCTGTTTAAGTATAGCCCAAAAACAGCCTTTTGAGGGAGAAAACCTGGCTTCTATTCCTCCATGCGTGGAAAAACAAAAGACCAGGCTGGAGTCCATTTACTCTGATTTTGAAAAATCAGTTGATAAACGATCTGAAAACCTTGTTTTTCTGCAAACAAAACATTCTGTGGAGTCTGAGCAGAAAATTGCTCATATTGTTTAAGGTAGCCGTTCACGGCCTTAGCATATTAAAACCTGTCTGCGCTTCAAAAATACGAATACCTGTACTGTCTATCAGCTCGAATAGTATTACTTCCATTATATGCCAAACCTTTACACGGTTTCGCACACAACCAGTCACGGTCAATTCCTTTCTACCGCATGCTATGTGCATATGAAGCACGGGATTACCCTTTTCATCAGGAAAAAGTGTTCCGGTTCCCGCTATTTCATAGACATTTTCAAGGATATGCTCCATCGGAGAAACAGGTTTAGATCTTCCCTCTTCCGGCCCGACAATAAGTTTACTTCCTGTATCAGCACCTCCAACTGCTATTAAAGCAGCGGCTTTGATGG
>QMMZ01000095.1 GCA_003647525.1 Deltaproteobacteria bacterium
AAAAAAACACATAAGGCTTTCCTGGAAAACGGTATAAATCCGTTTTTATTTGACAAAGTTCATTTTATCGGTTCTGTTGAAGAGTCCATGGCTCTGATGCGTGAAAAAAAATCTCACATAGTAATATCTGCTGCGGGAATGTGCGAAGCCGGGAGAATTCTTCATCACCTGCGCTATAAAATTCATAATCCACGGCATACGATTTTAATCGTAGGTTATATGGCTCAGAACACACTTGGCCGTCGTATTTTGGAACAAGGCAAAGAATATGAAAATTCCGGAAGAAGCGGTAATCCGCCAATACTGAAATTTCTCAATAAAACATATCCGCTTAAAGCCCATGTCGTTAAGATAGGCGGTTTCAGCGCACATGGCGATAGAAATGAAATGCTTCGTTTTCTTGAGGAATCAAATCTACGAATTAAAAAAATAGCCGTAGTCCATGGAGAGGAAGATCAGTCCATTTCATTTGCACAACACCTGGGAAATAATGGTTTTTCTGTAATCACTCCAAAGGTTGGGGAAACCATTCGCATAAAATAAGGGTAACAGTTTACAGTTTACAGTTAACGGTTGATCAAAACGTAAAACTGTTAACTGTAAACCGACAACAGTGAACTGTTACTATCAAACATGCTTCAATCATTACAAAATTCATTAAAAAACTGGAAACCGTGAACCGTAAACCGTAAACAGTACAACAGGGTTACTAACCATGTATAAAGAAAATAGCAATTTAGAGGAACAAATTATTCAGAAAGCTGAAATATCAGATGCAGATACAATAAACTCTCTTGGTCTGTGTCTCGGAGCTTCCACTGTGTCCATTGTCCACATGGCAATGAAAAAGTCTGAGAGCAAGCCAGGAATTGTCAAATTTTCACTTCACCCCCACGAAGGAGATCCAAAGCAAACTCTGCTTGCTGCCCTAAAAAACTTCGACTTAAAATCATTTGACAGGATTGCTGCAACAGGGAGAAGGTTCTGCAAATTTGTAAACCTTTCATCCATACCCGAACCCGAAGCTGTTGAATTAGCATACAGGTTTGTCAAACCCGATGACATCTCATGCCCGGCAATTGTCTCCGCAGGCGGAGAGACATTTATGGTATATGTTTTAAACAGGCTGGGACAAATATCAAATGTGGTGACAGGTAATAAGTGCGCATCCGGAACCGGGGAATTTCTCCTCCAACAGCTCCGCAGGATGGATGTATCGATAGAAGAGGCAGCGCAGTGGGCTGCTTCAGAAAATCCATATCATGTGTCAGGCAGATGTTCTGTCTTCTGCAAGTCAGACTGCACTCATGCAACAAATAAAGGTATCCCGAAATCTAAAGTAACTGCCGGCCTCTGTAAAATGATGGCAAATAAAATCCTGGAACTTCTGAAAAAGATTGAAAGACGAAATATCATGATCACCGGCGGAACAGCGCGCAACAGGATGATGATTGAATATCTGAGTAAGGAGATTCCGGGTCTTATAGTTCCAGAGGAAGCACCATATTTTGAAGCCATGGGCGTTGCGCTATGGGCATTTAACAATGAAACCGCCCCTTTTGCCGGAACAGCAAATCTTTTTAAGGAAGAAATTACATCATTTGATACACTTTCTCCACTCCTCAATTTCAAGGACATGGTAGAATTCAAAACAATTGACATGGGAAATATAAAACCGGGTGATGTTTGCATACTGGGCCTGGACGTGGGTTCTACCACCACCAAGGCTGTTCTTCTGCGAAAAAAAGACAACTTAATGCTTGCATCTGTATATTTGCGTACGAATGGCGACCCTGTAGGCGCTTCCCGCAATTGTTATCGAAATATTCTCGACCAGATAAAAGAAAAGGTTGATCCTGATGATATATCAATCAAGGGGCTGGGTGTCTGCGGTTCAGGCCGTCAAATAGCGGGTCTTCATGCCTTAACTAAAGGTGTAATCAATGAAATAATCGCACATGCAACTGCTGCCGTTTACTTTGATAGCAAGGTAGATACCATATTTGAAATCGGAGGACAGGATGCCAAATACACTTATATAACAAACGCTGTGCCCTCTGATTATGCAATGAACGAAGCATGTTCGGCCGGAACCGGGTCTTTCCTTGAAGAATCTGCATATGAAACCCTGGGCGTAAAAATGGAAGATATTGCAGATATTGCTTTCAAGGGAAAAAATCCACCCAATTTCAATGATCAGTGTGCTGCATTTATTGCCTCTGACATAAAAAATGCCATTCACGAAGGAGTAAAGCACGAAGATATTGTCGCAGGGCTGGTTTATTACATCTGCATGAATTATTCAAACAGAGTAAAAGGCAATAAGCAGGTTGGGGAAAAGGTCTTTATGCAGGGAGGAGTCTGTTACAACAAAGCGATTCCGTTTGCCATGGCCGCACTTGTGGGCAAGCCGATAATCGTTCCGCCTGAACCCGGCCTTATGGGAGCTTTCGGCGTTGCCCTTGAGGTTAAAAAAAGAATTGAAACAGGATTAATGGCGGAGAAGTACTTTAACATTAAGACACTTGCAGATAGAGAGGTAACGTACGGAAAATCTTTCATTTGCAGAGGCGGCAAGGAAAAATGCGATCGGCGCTGCGAAATAGCAATGATCGGGCTTGAAGGCAAGAAATATCCATTTGGAGGAGCATGCAACAGGTATTACAACTTACGGCAAAAAATAAAATACGATGTAGAAAAGCTGGATCTGGTGCGCGTCAGGCAAAAACTGATATTTGAAAAATACGGTGCAAAACTGCCTGAGGAAAGCGGAAAAAAGCGCAGAGGAAGAATCGGAATAAACAGAAGTTTTATGGTCAACACCTTTTATCCTCTTTACTCCACTTTTTTTACCGAACTGGGCTTCGAGCCTGTAATGCCGGATTCAACTTCAAAGCAAGGAATGGATCAGAAAAACACAGCGTTCTGCTTCCCCGCTGAACTGTCTCATGGCTTTTTTTACTCCCTGATTACTATGGAAAATCCTCCAGATTTCATATTTCTGCCTCATTTCAAAGCAGTTCATGTTCCAAATGGTTATTCAAGCTCGCAGGTCTGTCCCTTTGTTCAGGGTGAAACATATTTTCTTCAGGTAACATTTCGTAAAAAACTCGAAGAGCTTAAAAGAAAAGGGACAAAACTACTTTCTCCCCTTATAAATTTAACAAAAGGTCTGGAAAAAGCCCGAGAACCCCTGATTGAAACCGCTAAAAAGATGGGAATCAGCCGGAAGGAAGCTGATAAGGCTTTCAAAAAGGCCTTGCAGAAACAAATTAAATGCATAGATGAAATGCATGAAATTGGCAAGAAGGCGCTTGAAGAACTTGAATCTGAACCGAAAAAGACGGGAATTGTTATATTTGCCAGACCATACAATGGCTTTGTTAAAGAAGCTCACATGGGCATTCCCAACAAACTGGCATCAAGGGGGGTTCTCGTAATACCTTTTGATTTTCTTCCTTTTGATAATGAAAAGACAAAGCGCCATATGTACTGGGGAATGGGGCAAGTAATTCTCAAAGCCGGCAAAGTAGTAAAAAGGCACCCCCAACTGTTCGGCGTTTATATTACTAACTTTTCATGCGGTCCTGACTCGTTTATAGTTGGATATTTCAGGAATTACATGGGTCGAAAACCCTCTTTAACTCTTGAGCTCGACAGCCATACTGCAGATGCAGGTCTTGAAACCAGGATAGAAGCTTTTCTTGATATAGTATCAGCATACAGGCAGCTTATGGCAAATAAAATGATTCCACTAAAGAAAAGCTCCTTTACCCAGGCCAGTCTCATAATTGAAGACAGTGTTGCAAAAGTAGTAACATCTTCCAGCAAAAAAATTCCGCTGACTGACCCGCGTGTAACTCTTTTAATACCTTCTATGGGCAAAATAGCCTCTGAATCATTTGCCGCTGTATTTCGCGGAAGAGGTATTAAAGCAATAGCCCATCCTCCAGCTGATGAATCTATACTTAAACTTGGCCGTGCAAATACGTCCTGCAAAGAATGCCTGCCGCTTATACTAACTACAGGAACTCTGCTCAATTATATCCGCAACAAAAAGCGGACTGACGAAATTCTTGCATACTTCATGCCTACAGGTTCCGGGCCGTGCCGGTTCGGCCAGTACTACATATTTATGGAAGATCTGGTAAAAAGGCTTGAACTTGCTGATGTCGCTATGCTTTCGTTATCTTCAGAAAACGCATATGCTGGTTTGGGCAGCAATTTTCAGCTTCACGCCTGGAGTGCTGTAATCGTATCTGATGTAATGGAAGATATCAGATCCATGATGCTGGCTAATGCTACAGACATAAAAGAAGCTGTTAAAATATTCAATGAGGAGTGGCAACAGATATTGGCAAAATTGGAAACAGGAGACTTCTCTAAGCTTGAAAAACAACTTTCCATAACTGCTAAACGCTTCAGCCAGATTCCATTAAAGCGGCCTGTAGAAGAAGTGCCGACCATCTCGCTTTCAGGGGAAATATTTGTCAGAAGAGATGATATTTCTCGTCAATATTTGACTGAACGCCTAGCAGCAGGAGGGTTTGCAGCGATATGTACGCCGGTGGCGGAGTGGATTTTATATTCCGACTATATTTTGAAAAATAATTATTCAGACCACAAAATGTCTAAATTGGAAAAGCTGGAGTTCATGATCAAAAAGAAATTTATGTCAAAATATGAAAGGCGTATCAAGACAATACTGTCAAGTTCGGGGCTTGTTCACGCGAAGCCGCTCGATATGAAATCAATAATTAACAGCGCCTCGCCTTATATTTCTCCTTATCTGGGCGGTGAAGCCATTCTGACGGTGGGCGGCGCTCTCACCGAAGTTGCATCCCATGTCTGTGGAGTAATAGCCATAGGTCCTTTTGGCTGTATGCCCAACCGCCTTTCAGAGTCTATTCTTAACGTCACTATGAACCGGGAAGGAAAGCTCGCAACTGATTCTAAAAATAAACAACTCCGCCATATACTCACGGATATAGAAGACCTGCCGTTTCTGGCTATAGAAAGTGACGGCTCCCCTTTCCCTCAGTTGATAAATGCAAAACTGGAAACCTTCTGCATTCGCTCCGAACGCCTGCATAACAGGATGCTTGAAGCCAACCGGAAAAACAGAAAATAAGGTGATAGTTCACGGTTGTCGGTTATCGGTTGTCGGTTTACAGTTAACCGTTTTATGCTTTGATCAACCGTAAATCGTTATCCGTGAGCTGTTACAAAGGCTACCAACGTAAGGCGGGACAGCTTGTAAATTCAATCAGTTAGCAACTTTTTTAAATTTTGCTTGATTGTAGAATTGCTATAGAGCCAAAATGGCGGAAGTGTTCTACTTTAAGTTTGTAGCCAACAAAAACTTCATTCATGCCAGAGCCTCCAATTCATCTGTTCTGTGCATTTTTTCTAATTCATCCCTGCCAAAATCTTCAAGATTATCTAAAAGAGTCTGTGAATCCTTAGCTTTAACAAACAGACTTTCACCCGATACTTTTTTCATTACAGCAATGTTCTTTAAATCAAATTGAGTAAGGAAATACGATGCGTGGGTAGCTAAAATCACCTGAGTTCTCTGAGCAGCTTTTTCAAACAGGCCTGCTAAAATCGGCAAGGTTCTTGGGTGTACCCCCTGGCCTTAACATTAAGGTCTCTGAAGCCGGGGATAGCCGATTTTATGACTGCTTTTAGTTCTTCAAACGATTCCGGGTGTTCGGTCATTAGATTGAATAATACCGCACTCAGGTTACCGGCATCTTCATTTAATACAGGGTTTTGACTGGTTGGGACCGATTTCCTGATTTTTTCATTGTTTATATGAAAAACATTATAAAACCGCCAACCACGGATATACTCCCTGAGATTAAAAAGTGTAATCAATGTCGAATCGGTAATGGCTCCCAACCCAAGTTGATTCGGTTTTTTTAAATTCCACTCTTTCCGCTTGAATTTTTTATCATCTGGATCGCTGACTCGCCCTTTCCCATTTTTGAAATCGAGAAAAGTATATCCAAATATTCCAGGTTCAGGTGGGTTTATTACAATACGTTCGTAATTGATTTTTATAGACCCAACAGGTCCCATAAGTTCTCCCTCATAGTTGAGAGGGCCGATTTGTCTAAGATCAATTTCTGCATTCCACCAGAGCCTATCTGGTCCGGGCTTGTGAAATATCTACTGTCCGATTGTGCCTTCTACAACTTCAGGAGGAATCTCCTGGTGACAGGCATTACGCATAAATTTCAGAAACTCAAAAAGACTCGATTTGCCTGAACCGTTCGCTCCGACAATAACCTGTAATGGTTTAAAACGAAATAATATGTCACCAAAAGGTCGATACCCTCTTATTTTAATTGATGGTAGCCAGTAATATTGGCCCATAATGGCGGCTCCTTTATTTTAATTTCTTTTTGCGACTGCGTTTTTTCTCTTTTCCACTTTTTGAACTTTCACCTCTTGCCAGCAAACGGACGCAGACCTGGTAGTCTTCCTCGACATTTACCATAGCCTCATCAAAAATTTGGTCTTTGGTTTGATCGGGAAGTGTACATGGTTATAGATAATTGCAAGTACTTTACGGCTGTTGTGTCTTTGCCTTTTTCTTTTTTGAAAAGGATGGTGTCGACTCATGATGAAGACGTGGCCACCATGCCAGCCCTGTATTTTTTAAAATTTCTGATTAATTCCTCAAAACTTTTTGGCTTGAACTTATCGAAACTTTCCTCATCTGCAAAAACGTAATCATACTTGATTTTTGATTGTGCTTTGTTGATATCAACACACCACTGTTTTAGCCTTTGCATTTTCAAAGGTACGTCAAGGTCTTCCAGCCCTTTGGTTTCAACAATAAAGACCTCTTTTGCTGATTTCTTGACGATAAAATCAGGGTAGTATCGGTATGATATATCCCTGCTCTTTAACGACAAACGGGCGTGTCTTTTTCAGCTTAATCGTATCATGGATTTTTGCGTCTCCCCTGTCCTGCACAGTCAAGGTGTTAATCTGCTTTTTGAATGTTTCCACCAGAGTTTTGCCGGCTTCAAGTTCAGACAGATTTCGCAAGGTATTCAGGCTGTCAAGATCAACCGGTTGTTCAAACAGTTCATCCTGAATAAAATA
>QMMZ01000096.1 GCA_003647525.1 Deltaproteobacteria bacterium
CTGAGAGAGAAAATGCATTTGAGGCGTTTAAAAAAGGCATGATTGATATTTATCCTGTATATACTTCCAGGATATGGATAAATGAGACAAAAGGAGATAATTTTTTAAAAAACCGGATAGTAAAGCAGAAAATTTATAATTATAACCCTGTTGGATTCCAGGGATTTGCAATGAATATGAGGAAGCCGCCTTTTGATGATTTAAGAGTACGCAAGGCCATGGCGCTTCTTCTTGACAGGAGAAAAATGAACAGTCTTTTGATGTACGATCAGTATTTTCTCCACAAATCCTATTTTGAAGATCTTTATACAAAAGAAAATCCGTGTACTAACGAGCTTGTTGAGGCGAACAGAAAAGAAGCTCTAAATCTTCTCAGGCAGGCAGGCTGGGTTGTAAATCCGGTTAATGGTTTTCTTGAAAAAAACGGACAAAGATTTTCTTTTAAGTTTTTAACGAGAAATGCTTCTACAGAAAAATTTTTGGCAATTTACTCTGAAGATCTCAAAAATGCAGGAATGGAACTTGTCATTAACAAAAAAGACTGGGCTGCCTGGGCAAGAGATATGGATGAGTATAATTTTCAGATGACATGGGCTGCCTGGAGTTCCGGTATTTTTAAAGATCCTGAGGGCATGTGGTCTTCAAGGGAGGCTGATAGAAAAGGCGGAAATAATATTACAGGGTTTAAAAACGTCAGGGTTGACGGGCTGATTGAAAAGCAAAAAAGAATTTTTGATATAAAAAAACGTAACGAAATATACCGTGAGATTGATAAAATAATATATAATGCTTTTCCATATGCGTTGCTGTGGAATATAAATTATACCAGACTCCTGTACTGGAACAAGTTCGGGATTCCTGATACTGTGCTTTCCAAATACGGCAATGAGAGCAGTGCTTACTGGTACTGGTGGCTTGATGAAGATTCAGAGGCGGATTTACATGATGCTTTAATAAATAATTCTATACTGCCGCGGAAGAAACTTTCAATATATTTTGATGAAGTCTATAGGTGATAATAATTTTAAGTATAAACAGGAGGAACACATGGACAAGCCTATCAAAAACTATTGGAAGCTACGCCTTGAAGCTCTTAAGAAATCTCTGGAAGAAAATAACTTTGAGGTTTTTCTTGTAAATAATTCCTCTGAGGCAAAAGCAATTGTGCAGAAAGAAATTCTTCCCAAAACAGGTGCAAAGAGTGTTTCATGGGGAGGCTCATTAACGTTCACTGATACAGGGCTTTATGATGATATCAAGAATAATCCGGATCTGGAAGTTATAGACGTTTATGATAAAAATCTTTCTGATGAAGAAAAAAATAAACTTCGAAGAAGAGCACTTCTCGTTGACCTTTTTATTACCGGGACTAATGCAGTCACCGAAACAGGCAGTCTTGTTAACCTTGATATGTACGGGAATCGTGTAGCAGGTATTAGTTTCGGGCCAAAATATGTTGTCATCCTGGTTGGCCGTAATAAAATTGTTCCGGATTTAGAGAGTGCTATGTTTCGTATTAAAAATTATGCTGCGCCGGTTAATACCATGCGGTTGGACAAGAAGACACCCTGCGCCAGGACTTCCTGCTGCGAGGACTGCAAAAGCCCTGATCGTATCTGCAATATCTGGGCAATAACCGAGAAATCCTTTCCCAGGGGAAGAATTAAGATCGTTTTGATAAATGAGGATATAGGATTTTAAAAGACCTCATACCTGCCAAAGCAATTATTGTTCCTTATTCCATTTAAGATAAGACCTGGGCTGAACGGTTACAAAACAAGAGGAAAAATGAATTATAAAAAACCAAATAGATTTTCTTAGCCATTAAATTTGAGTCAGATGAATGCGGTGAGAAATTTATTCACAGGTATAACCCTTATTCCTTTATGCATGCGTTCATTCCTGCACTTTTTAACAACCTGATAATTATAAGGTATGGATAATTTTTCTTTAAAATAGAATAGATTCTTAGACGGGCTTGAATCACTATTCTTAACTTCTACGGAGAACCAGGGCTTGTTGTCACAGGAAACCAGAAAGTCGACTTCTCTGCCTGTCGAATCCCTTAAAAAAGACAGAGAAACCCTAAACCCTTCATACGAATAAAGGTAATCGCAATATTTTAACAAATGGGATGCAATAAAATTTTCCAGCCTTTGTCCATCTTCTTCAATGACTGACCAGTCCCACAGATAGAGTTTCTTTTCTTTCCTGACAGCGGCGATCTTTTTGGACTGGTACGGCGGAAGCCTGAAGCAGTAGTAAAACAGCTCAAAGGTGTCCAGCCAGTTTGCAACGGTTCGAAAATTAACCTGGAGATCTTCCGCCAGCGAATTGATTGACAGGATCGAGGATGTCTTTTCAGGAAGAAGTTCAGATAACAATGCAAGATTGCCAAAATCCCTGATCATGGTTAAATCACGAATATCTTCTTTAAAAAATCTTTCTATTCTTTCATTATGCCATCTTCGTAAAAAACGATGATTTTGTTTTATTAAAGGCTCTGGAAATCCACCGAATTCATAAAGTGCGGAAAAATTTTCAGGATCCGGACTGTCATGAAAAACAAGCTTGTTAAACGGTTTTATATCAGGGACACAACTGTTTAGTTCTGCAATTGAAAAAGGATGCAGAGCGTAATAATGGTATCTGCCCTGAAGCGAATCTCCCCCGCGGCGGTAAATGTTTAGGCGTGCACTGCCCGTTAAAAGAAACCGGTATTGATCTTTGCAGGTATCATACTCACCCTTTATCCATGTTTTCCATTTGGAATGTTTATGAAATTCATCCAGGATAATCAAATCGGAATCCGGCGGCCATTCTCCTTTTAAGGCAACACGCCTGTCAGTTAATTTGTCCCAGTTATAATAGCTGCTTTTAAAATTCCCGGCAATAAGCTCCCTGGCGGCCGTTGTTTTGCCGACCTGCCTGGGGCCACCGAGGAAAACCATTTTTTCTTTGAGATCTTCTACGATGTTTTTTATAAGATATCTCGCTTTAACAGTCATAAGTATATTGTATGGCTATACAAAATAATGTCAAGTTTTTTGTGGTTTTATACAATAAGTCATGATGTTTTTTCTGAATACCGATCAGGCGTTAAATCAAAACCGCCCTCTCTGAGGCCGGTTTTTTATTCCACAGATTACGCAGTTTTTTCTGCGCCTGTCTGTGCGTTGCACGCAGACAGGTATACGCACGCACGCAGACAAGGCGTGAGTTATTGGGTTAAATTCCACGAAGCTGCCGGGTAGTTCATTGTCAAAGTGCTTAACAATGACACCCTAAACCTTGAAAACACATATTGTTGAAACTTTTATCCTGAAAAAGCAATATGATAGCTTGATCCGTCCCGATGTTGCCTTTTATTCAAAGCCGCTTTTGGCAACATGCTGAGTAAGCCTTAATCATGCGGCTACAGGCATCATGAATTATAGGTCTTCGCAGATGAATTGATACCACTTTCAGCCTGATTCTTGAGAGTCCTGCTTTAAATCTACTGTCCAAAATTCATCTTCAATCATCAAAATTCCTCAGCAACATTAACAGATTTTGCGAGTTCATGGAATTGTGCATTTCTGTCGCCTCGCCATACACGAATCTGTTCCGTACCTATAATCATGAAAACGAGAAAATCCCCCACATAGTCGCCATGAAAAAGAGTCTTTCTCCAATCTTCAAAATCCACTTCTGACGGAGTTGGAACAGGTTCGGGATGTGTATGCCAGAGACCTATTAATGTTTCCGTTCTATCTGAATCACACCATACTTTATAAACAAGTCGATTATGCTTATTGGATCTGAAGAAAAAACTGCGAAACCTTTTATCCCATCTGGCAGGTTCGGTAATCTGATCCACAACCAGATGATCCTCCCCAAACAGATGATGTCCTATCAAAAGACCGCCTGCCTCTTTATTTCTTTTTTTCGTTTGGCGATAAGCTAATAATCGTTCAACAGCTTTGTCGAGAACAATCAATTTGCGGCCGTTATTCAGCGTATATGCCAGACGCATTATCCCCTATCTCCACATATAGGACAACTGCGCTGCATAAATCCGGTCTCGATATATTTAACATCCTCAGTTATAGCTCTGTGATACCAATCACTTGTTCTCAACCCTGCGCTTCTGGCTCCAGTGTTATCTCCTATCCAAAAGCGATAGACACTCGATTGATCTTTCAGAATATGCTCCAATACCAACTCAGTAGCGAGCGTAGCGGTTTTTATTGAATCCAGAGCTGAAAACGGTGTGAAGGCTCCACCGCAGCCGGTCAAATCCTTGGTTACATTTTGATATGGCTCTAAAAAGTCACACCTGCGAAATGGCCTTTGCTCGCTGTTTTCCAACAGACACTCAAAACATCCTGCTGAATTCCCATTAACAAGAAGGGCGTGTCCTCCAATACTGCATGCTTCCAGCCAGCAATACACGACTGGTATTGGATTGGATAATTCGACAATTTCCTTATTCATCTCCCTCATACCAGTGAAATCGGCAGTAGCATCAACGATAACTTGCACATGGTTCCAACCCTTCTCCTTAAACCAGTCTTCCCTTTTCACCGGTTTTGATACTGCTTCAATATAGGGTAGTCGCCACCTTAGATGTTTGGCCATGGCATCGGATTTATTATCACCTATTGCAGCACCCCCAAGAACATGCCGGTAAATATTATCCTCGCTGAACTTATCATCGTCTACAATTACTATTTTTCCTAATCCTGACAGTGCAAGCTGTTCCACAACCCTTGAGCCAACAGCGCCGCACCCAATTACAGCAACGGTAATATCCCGTAAGAGCGAATGGGCTCCACCACGTTCAAAAAGATATTCTTTATAATGTCTTTGAATAGCAAGTGGCCTTACCTTCCACCCCTTTTCGTCAGCATCCCCAAAAAAGGTGTGTTTTGAGTTACCAGTAACAGCCACACCAAAAAGCGCTAACTCACCAGAAGGTCGGGGCTGAGAAAAAAGAAAAAACTCTTTATGCCGCTGTACCTTTTGTTTTTTTCTTTCTTTTTGCTTGGTTAATTCTGATTTTAGTTGTTTTCTGTTTGAAGCGGCAACATAGTTTAGCAACCCACGCACATATGGCGGCGTGAGTTGTGAATCAGGTGAGGGCGGTAACATTTTCTTCTCAAGGGGAATATACCAAGCATTCACAACCTGTAGGTTCTTTAGTCTGGATGTAAATCCGTAATCTTTGGGAAGAGAACCCTGAAAAAATGCGACGGGAATATGCTTATGCTGTGATTTTTGATCACAGAAAGCCTTGATACGCTCCGGTTCACGATTAGGATTGAAAAAACACTGTACCATTTTGCAATCAGGCAATGAAACCCAATACCCCTCAAACTCATTATAAAGATCTGTCAGATCCCGGTCTGAACTTCCGGCAAGCACCTCAAAAGCCATACACAGGGCTTTGTGCAATACCGCCTCCGGTTGTTTTACAGCAATAAAATTGCCGGTACCTCTGGAGGTATAACAGACTTCTCCCTTGTAATTCACATGATTATGGAAATCGTGTTGTTCGGGGTTAGATAGGTGGACATAAGGTAGCTCACCAGGAAATTCTTTAGGCTCACTGATGATGAGTTCGTACTCAAGGTCGCCAACTTGAGCGGTGACGGCGAAAGCCCTTGATTGAGGCCGAAGGCATAAAATTTTGTCAGGCAAATTATGGAGGGCTATTTCAGCAACAGAAATGATCTTTGGATGTGCCTTGAGCGAGGTTTCAAAGGTAAACGGTTTCACATCATGCGCTCCCTCCTGAGGGGGCGAACCCAGACATAGCTGCTGTTTTAGCTGTAACCTTTCTCTCAGGAACGGGAAACTCGTCGCCAAACTGCTTTTGCAGGAGCTTACAGGCTTCATCTTCAAGGTCTTCGTTATCTGCATCCCTCAAAGCATCTCGAAGTTCTTCAAGTTTTTCCTTGAAGGTCTGCATATGGTTTTCGGTCATCTTGTCATTAAGGTCGGTATATGGTTCAACGGGCAGGCCGATAGTCAACCAACCGTAACCATCAAAATTGTTCAGCATGGCTTCTGCCAAAGAAAATAGAGCGCTCAAATCCTTATCCTCGCCGGAAAAAACATCCCTTTCCGGGTGGAACCAATAGTAGGCAGCGCAAGTGAGGCCAATACTAAAAGGTTTTCCGGAAATCAATTTTTTATCACGCCACCGTTTGAGGTAACGAATACATCTGCGCATTTGTGCTCTATCATTATCATCATTAAGATGGTTTTTGATTTTATCGATTAAACCCTTTGGATCGGACTTTTCGTAGTAACTGTTCTCTGAATCAGAAAATTCTTTGCCTTTGACAAGGTCTAAAATCTCTTCACCTGATCGTTTGACGTAGATGGCTAGATCCACATGATAATCAACCTCCTCATTTTTGATATATTCCACGGTAACGCAGGATTGTCTGATGCGTATAGACCTGTTTCCGTGCGTAAGGGTATTCTTAACAATTTTTTTTAGTTCGACAGGATTATCATAATCATCACTCGTGCAATCGAACACTATCCCAACATCAATATCGTAATTACCGTCCTTTGGGTAAGTTCCGGTATGCATTGCATAGCTGCCCTGGTCGAATTTTTCAAAGGCAGGCGCATTATCATCAATATTTTCTTTAAGGTTTTTTACCAGAATATCCCGTTTGTCACGCAATGTTTGGGCTTCATCGAAGTTGCCGAGCTTAATCTTATCGTGAAATTTGAGGAAATATTCTTGCAGATTAGGCATTAAGTTTCTCCTTATTTTGTTAGAGCCAATTTTTTGCTAAGTAGTAGATCAGAAGTGTTTGATGCCGCCTTTGGATGGATTCGTATCCAATTAGACATAAGTAGCTCATTTCAAAGTTACAATTTTATAAAAAATAAGTCCGCTGATGTGAATTGTCAAGGGACAAAGGCACAATTTATTGTGGGATAGCAGGCAAAAAACACAATATGCGGTATATAAGTGTAAATGGCCGTAAAGGTGTGTGTCCAAAGGTTGTGAAGTTGGGCCAACAGGTCATCACGGATATCATTGTCCAGATTTTGCAGAAAATGGAACATGGCTACATCTCCATTTTACAATCA
>QMMZ01000097.1 GCA_003647525.1 Deltaproteobacteria bacterium
ATACGGGGCATCAGTTGACGATGCCATTGAAAAGCTGAACTATGATCTTTTTTACATAAAAAATTTATCAACATTCATGGATTTTGTTATTGTCCTTAGAACTATCAAAACAGTTCTCTTTGGAAAAGGCGCAAGATAGTGTACAGTAAGCGGTAAGCCGAAAATAGAATAAATTGTATTAAAACAGCAAGTTAATTCGTCATACCAGATGTAATTGACAAGGCGGAGCTGTATAAAATTGGCTGTAATAGTTCACCACGGATTTTCACGGAAATACACTGAATTCATTGTTTTCAATTTTCAGTGAAACTCCGTGTCGTTCCGTGGTGAACTTTTACAATTGGCTCATTAAATTCATAATGGAGAAATATGAAAAAATTAATTATATTTTTTTATCTTTGTTCTGCGATAACCATAACCTTTTCTTCAACCGCATTGGCCATTGATATAGATGAAAATTATTATAAGATCGGCAGTGGTGATATCCTTGAAATCATTACATGGAAAGAAGGAGATTTTACAAGAGAAGTATCTGTCAGAATAGACGGAATGATTACTTTCCCATTACTCGACGATATTCAGGCAGCAGGCAAAACACCTTTACAGCTCAAAAAAGATATTGAAACAAAGCTAAAGGAATTTATTGATAATCCCGTCGTTACAGTCAATGTTATAAACCCGTTAAGCCAAAGGTTTTACATTCTTGGGGAAATAGTCAGGACCGGTGAATATCAGCTTGTTAAAAAACTTACAGTGTTGCAGGCTTTTGCGCTTGCAGGGGGTTTTACCGAGTGGGCATCAAAAAAAGAGATTATTTTACTTCGTATTGAAGACAATAAGGAAAAGATTATAAGGGTTAATTATAAAAATATTATTAAAGGCAAAGATTACAGCCAAAATATACTAATCAGGGCTGACGATACAATTATCGTTCCTTAATTTTTTCAGAAGGATATTGTACCAATGAAAAACAAATATTATTTATTTTTATTCGCAGTGAGTTATTTGCTTTTATTTACAATATCAAATGCCGACAGTTACCAGGCTGCATTTACACCCAGAATTTCGGTAAGTGAGGAATATACAGACAACTATTTTCTAACAGATGATAATAAAGAGCATGAATATATCACTATTGCCTCAATAGGTTTTATTGCTGAAGTGCTTGGGAGAAGCAATGGTATGTCAATCTCTTATGACCCATCATACAGTTGGCACGACAGATATTCTGATAACGATGCCTGGAGCCATAGAGCTGTATTTGATTGTTGGATCGGAATTTCAAGAAATACCAGGCTTGAAATAAATGATACATTTCTGCATACCGAAGAACCTGTCACAGAAATTGAAGACTTCACAGAAGTAGATACAAGCATTAGAAGAAGCAGACGATATTACTACACAAATTCATCAGGCGTAGAGCTTAGTCATCAGTTTGGCGAATCTGATTCAGTATCTCTGGGATTTGTTTACAGTTTCCTTAAAAATGATGATCCGGATATTGAAGACAACAAAAGGTATAACCCCTCTATGAACCTGACTTACTGGTTTATACCTCACAAATGGGGTCTTGAGTTAAACGGCTCATATACAAGAGGTGAATTTGACGTGTCAAATGATTTTGATAACTGGTTCGGCAGTCTAAGGCTGCTCAAAGGTTTTACAAGGCATTTTGATATGTTTGTCCAGTATGACCATACTTACATGGATTATATACAAGGAATTACCAACAATTATCACATCTATAATCCTTCGGCTGGTTTTAATTATTCAGTTGCTGAAGATATAAACCTGTATCTAAACGTAGGATATTATGTGCTGGATACTGAAAATGTAAGTAATGATGAAACTGATGGTGTATCAGCAGAGGGAGAGATCGAGAAAATTTTTGAGAGAGGTTCAATACATATAACAGGTTCCGGAGGTTATGATGAATCCTTTTTTGGTGCTGAAAATCTCGGAACAGATAAATATTATGAAAGCGGATGCACTGCGGACTATGCATTTACCAGGTATATTAGCGGTGATATTTATGGGTTTTATAGAAGAGATAAATATATAGAGCTTTCTACTGAAAGAAAGGACAAGACAACAAGAGCAGGTGCAGCCTTGACATTGCATCCCTTGAGATGGATGTCTTTAAGGTTTGAATATTCATATCGTACAGTTGATTCAAGTATTGATACAAATGATTATGAAGAAAACAGAGGTCTGATAACCTTAACATTATCCCCATCAGAACCAATCCGCTTAACCGAATAAATAAAGCTATGAGGAAAGATATGTCTCAGATCCAGGCAAATTTAACTATCTGCAACCGATGCATCCTCCCTGATACATTCCCGGGAATCAAATTTGATGATCATGGTATCTGCAATCATTGCCGACGAGAGGAAAAAGCAGCTAAAAAAGCTTTTGATAAAAAAGCAATATACCAAGAGCGTCTGGATAATCTTATCAATGATATCAAAGGAAAAGCATCATTATATGATGCTGTTCTGGCATTTAGTGGGGGCAAGGATTCCAGCTACACCCTTAAACTTCTTAAAACGCGATATGATCTCAGGATACTGGCTTTAACCTTTGATAACCATTTTGTTTCTTCAGCAGCCTGGGATAACATATCAACGATTGCTGATGTCCTTGAAACAGACCTGATACGCTTCAGGCCTCCATGGCAAATTACAAAAAAACTCTTTTCTTTAACATCCAGAGAAGATATCTTTTCAAAACCTACGTTATTACGTGCAAGTACTATCTGTACTTCATGCATCGGGCTAGTTAAAAGCCTGGTATTAAAAACCGCACTTGAAATGTCGATTCCATTAGTGACCTTTGGATGGTCTCCTGGTCAGGCACCAATTCAATCAGCTATTTTAAAGACTAATCCCGCTATGATTCGTCAAAACCAGTTAGCCCTGAAAAAGGCTTTTCCTTCTGAGATCAGCCAGGCAATGAATCAGTATTTTATACCTGATTTCTATTACGAAAAATACAAAGATTGCTTCCCGCAAAATATTCATCCCCTTGCCTTTTTTGATTATAATGAAGAGAGTATAAAAAAAGATTTGAATGATATTGGCTGGAAAGCACCTGAAGATACAGATACAAATTCTTCCAATTGTTTGCTTAATGCTTTTGCAAATTATTGTCACATCGAGCGACATGGATTTCACCCCTATGTATGGGAAATCGCAAACATGGTAAGGCAAAACATAATAGATCGAGATGAAGGCATACAGAAGATATATACTGAACAGAACCGGAAGATGGTTGAATATGCCAGGGAAAGGTTAGGTTTATGAGTGAGATAAAAGATAAGGTCAGAGCGTTTGTTGTTGAAAACTTTATGTTTGGAAAAGATGAAGGCCTGGAGGATGACACTTCATTTTTAGAGAACGGGATTATCGATTCAACCGGAATTCTTGAACTTGTGAACTTCTTGGATGAAGAATTCTCCATCAGTGTAGAAGATGAAGAACTAATACCCGAAAACCTTGATTCCATCAAAAACGTAACATCTTACTTACAAAAGAAACTATAAAATCAGAGACACGTTGAACACAAAAATTACCATATCTGAAAATCATACTCTAATCCACCACTTCCTGGAGCAAAGCGCGGGATTTTTTCCGGACAAAACCGCTCTTATCCACGAAGATGTCCGCGCCACATACGCTCAGATCAATATTCAAGCCAATCACTTGGCGAATTGGCTTATTATGGATCAGGGAATAAAGAAAGGCGACCGGGTTGCCTTGATTATGGAAAACTGTCTTGAATATGTAGTCAGCTATTATGGCGTACTTAAAACAGGAGCTGTTATATCCCCCTTAAGCAGTGAACTCAAACCTGACAGTTTAAGACCTTTATTAAAAGAACTTGAACCAAAAGTTGTTATTTCATCTCCAGGATTTGAGAGACTCCTGTATGCAACAGATGTTACTCCTTTCAACATTAAGGCAGTATTAATAAAAAAACCAAAACTAAAATGGTCTTCTATGCCTGTAGAAGTATTTTCGTGGGAAGAACAAATAAAAAACGATGAGTTTCCCAATGCGGATATCAGTATTGATGAATCAGAACTTGCAAGCATCATATACACATCCGGTTCAACCGGAAAACCAAAAGGTGTAATGTTAACGCACAAAAATATAATATCAAACACTCATTCAATCTGCCGGTATTTGCACCTTAACGATCAGGATATCCAAATGGCAGTACTTCCTTTTTTTTATGTAATGGGGAAATCACTTCTTAATACTCATTTTGCCGTTGGTGGTACTGTTGTTCTCAACAACAAGTTTGCATATCCTGCTTATGTATTAAAACAGATGGTTGATGAACAGGTCACAGGTTTTTCCGGTGTGCCATCCACATATGCTTATCTTCTGCATCGTTCGCCATTGGCGAGTTATCGTGACAAACTTGGATCACTTCAATATTGTTCTCAGGCTGGTGGACATATGTCAAGGCAGATCAAAGAAGAACTTCGAAAAATACTACCTGAACACACTAAAATATATATTATGTATGGAGCAACAGAGGCATCTGCCCGGCTTACCTGCCTGGATCCTGATTTATATAATGACAAGATAGATTCAATAGGCAAACCCATTCCTGATGTAACCCTGCGGGTTTTGGATGAAAAAGGAAAAGAAGTTCCATCCGGCCAGGCCGGAGAATTGGTAGCAGGAGGCCCTAACATTATGCAAGGGTACTGGAAAGATAAATATGCCACAGCAAAGATTCTGGACCAGTATGGTTATCATACAGGAGATTTAGGTTATCAAGATCAAGAGGGATACTTTTATTTAAAAGGAAGGAAAGACAACCTGCTTAAAGTAGGTGGACATCGTATCAATCCTCAGGAAATTGAAGATGCCCTTATGGAGACAGAGCTGGTGGTGGAGAATACAGTTATGGGCATACCTGATGAACTTTTGGGCCATAAACTTATTGCTGTTGTAACTCCTAAAAACAAAAATTGCAGCCAAAACCAGATTCTTGAACAATGCAATAATATGCTGCCCAGATATAAACTGCCAGGCGAAGTAATATTTGTAAAATCATTACCCAAACACACAAGCGGTAAAATAAACCGATCAAAATGCCTTGAATTAATCACACAATAAATAGAGGAGATTTAATAAGTGGGTCGATTTTGAGGATGAGTGGCCGGGCATATAGAAATTGAGAGAGGTTTTGCCGAGAATTGCGCGGGAAAGGAGTTAAAAATGTTTGTTAAATCCAAATCATTAATAATCATCTTTTTCATTTCAATCTTTTTCATTTCTTGTGACGGAGGAAAGATGGCAGAACAAAAAGTGCAATATGATTTTTTAAACGATGTCTCAGCTTCTTCATGGGAAAAACTCTCAAAAAAGAAAATCTATTTTGGCCATCAATCAGTTGGATTCAACATTATAGAAGGCCTCAAGGATCTTATGAAAGAAAACCCTCAGATTAAGTTAAATATTGTTGAAACAAACAATCTAGATAATTTTAATAAAGGTATTTTTGCTCATTCCCGTGTAGGTAAAAATGTTGACCCAAAATCCAAAATTGAAGAATTTGCAAAATTTACAGAACAGGGAATAGGAGAGAATGCAGATATTGCTTTCTTTAAGTTTTGTTATGTTGATGTTAGATCTGAAACAGACTCGCAAAAAGTTTTTGACGATTATAGGCAATCCATGTCCAACCTGACTAAAAAATATCCAAAGACAACATTTATCCATATTACTGTGCCCCTTAGAATTGTGCAAACCGGCCCCAAAGCATGGATAAAAAAAATAATCGGAAGGCCTGCAGGAGGATATGACGATAATATTAAAAGAAGCGAATTCAATGAACTACTAATTAAGGAATATGACGGCAAAGAAACAATATACGATCTTGCAAAGATTGAATCTACCCGTCCTGATGGAACAAGAGAAACATTTTCAAAAGACGGAAAAACTTATTATGCCATAGTTCCGGATTATACTTATGATGGTGGCCATTTAAATGAAACCGGCCGTAAAAAAGCCGCCGAACAACTCCTGATTCTTTTAACTTCTTTAGCAACCCAATAACTCAACAAACCCAAGCAACCCAATAAGCCCAAATAAACCAGCCTTATATCAATTCCTTCTAACCGAGGAAGACTGGGTAATAGTCATTAGTTTGACCTTCCGAAAAACACGTTTGACAGGTAAACCTAAACGAGCTGCCGAGGGTTTGTCGAGTTTGTTGGGTTATGCATGAATATGATCACAAAAACGCGAGAGGACGAAAATACGAAAGGGGAACAACATCAGCGTATCCTTAACTCTAAACAGATACTGTATCCTATCGCTTACATGATAGGTATTCTTGGTTTTGCTTCTGTGCCAGACACCCAGGATTATGATAATAGCTGGTTTTCATTGAATGCTATTGTAAATAATTTTCTTCATGTCCCTGCGTACGGAATTTTAATGTTCCTCTGGTTCAGAGCGCTCCGTCAGAAATTCCATTCAAAACATAGATGCTTTTTCTATGCTGTAGGAATAACAATGGCTTTTGGAATACTTCAGGAGTTGGTCCAATCATTTGTACGCGGCCGTTTCGTAAGCCTTGCTGATATCGGACTGGATACCATAGGCATTGCCTTAGCCGTTCTTTACATACATAAGTATCAATGGACGTAGTGGCTACCAACTTAAAGCCAATACCCGTGAATGAATCATATTCAGACAATGTAACTATTTTTTAGATACGGAGCACCGCTGCTGATAGATTGATGATTTTCACAGATGGGCAACTGTAATGTTTGATGGAACATCAATGAAAGTTAGTTCCACAGTTAAGTTATGTGCAGTTCCAGTCTCTCACATGCCGGATGGCAGTTATCTAACTGTCATCAAAGGAAAGATCGAAGACCCTGCAGGATCGGCAAACGGTCGTAAGAAAAGGAAAATATCCATTGCAGATTAGCTTTCTTGATACGTTACAACTCATTATCGACAGTACACCCCACGAAGCCACATTGTCTGCCGGTAAGCAGAATCATGATCAGGATGTAATGACAAACAGGCGCAGCCATAAACCGTCACGGTACGCTAC
>QMMZ01000098.1 GCA_003647525.1 Deltaproteobacteria bacterium
CTATGCCTGCAGTTACGGTTGCTTGTTCAACTATTTTGCCAGTTGGAGTTGGAGGGGATGACGAGGGTGTAGTACTTACCTTTCCGGCTTTCTTGTCATCAATATATTGCAGAATATCCTTCTTTGTTACCCTGCTATCTTTACCACTTCCACTAATTGTATTAAGCTCATCTACCGATACATTTTCCTTGCTGGCAATACTCTTTACCAAAGGTGAATAAAATCTGTCAGATGAAGAAAAATCAACAGCTTTTGCTTCAGGAATATCATTAGCAGCATCAATAACTACTACCTGCTCAACGACAGCTGCTTGTTGTGGTTCTTGTAAGTCTTGTTTTTCAGTGCTATCAGAATCTGCTTCACCATCCATATCAATCAAAGCAATTATAGCTCCAACAGCCACAACATCACCTTCAGCAAAATGTACTTTAGTAATTTTCCCTTCTACTGGCGATGGAATTTCTGAATCTACTTTATCTGTTGCTATTTCTACAATCGGATCGTCCTCTGCAACCGTATCTCCTTCTTGTAATAACCATTTTGTGATGGTTGCTTCTATTATGCTTTCACCCAACTTGGGCATAACTACTTCAAAGATTGCCATTTATATATATTATTTCTTCGTTTTAATTTATTGCTAAACACCCAATAGGGTGTTTAGCAATTTGTGCAAAATTACAAATAATTTTTATTGAGACTTAGTCTGTTGAATCTTTGGGATCTACCTGCCCAAATTGCGAATACCGTTAAATAGGATATTTATATCATTCAGGATTTTGTAATTCCGGGCATAAATCAAATTCAAACGATCCACTGTATCAGTTGAAACTTCATCATTTTTGATCATATCTGTGGGATATAATACCCCGGGTTTAATTTTAGGCAATTTATGCTCCAATTGATTCGTAGTCTTTTGAAAGCCTACCCATGATTTTTTTCCAATGAATACAAGAAAAAGATTGAGCAGGAAGCCAAAAGGCTTACGATTAATCATAAAGATAATGGGAAATGTGGTCAGTAAAATTAAGCTTGCAATAAAATCCAACAAGCGTTTACTTCTTTTATTACTCGGTTTGGTGATAGAATTAAGTTCAATGATATAAGTATCACCAGAGGTGTTAATTGAATTACTTCCGATAATGGACAAGCTTTCAGGAGGTGCTATTTTGTATTCAAGCTGTGAAACATTCAGCCCCGACATATAATCAATTATTGTATGTGCAGGAAGATCTTTAGCACAAAAGATTACTTCGTCAATACTGTAAATCTTAATGATTTCTTTTAACTGGTCGATATGTCCAATATAACCTACAGCAGTTTTATCTCTCTCTTCAGTTGATATCAATCCAATTAATCCGGGACTCATATCTGATTTTCTGAGTAGTTCTGCTACACGTATTGGCTCATCCTTATAACCAACAATTGCATATCGTTTATTCAGGTTGCTTCCAATACGGAAATTTCTAATTTTAAAAATGTGCAGCAATACACGCAAGCCCATCATAGAGATAAACCCCCAGATAGCACCAAAAATAATTAGGGCCCTTGAAAACCGGAAATTTTCAGGTAAAAGTGCGTAAAACGTTAAAATAACAATTGAACCTATAAATAGTCCCTGGAATAATTTTGATAACCGTACAGGTTTGTCGTAGCCACCACTCATATATACACTAAACAACCAGATCAGAATATAAATGGGAATTGCAACAGATACAATTTCGATCGGGTATTCTCCTCCATCAGGGAAGATCACATTGTGCTCCCAATAATTTTTTATTCCTAAAATCCCACCAAATAGCAATAGCGCATCTGCAATTGGCAGGGCTGCTTTTGACAGGAAGCGGTCGAGAATAGCAACAAAAGCCCTGAAGTAGACAGCCAGGTTAATTAAGAAAGAAAATAATTTAGCATTTTTTGCAGAAAAATGTTTCCTGGCAAAAATGATCATGGCTTTGTAAAACACCACAACATAATTCACACTTCCTTTTTTTGTGCTTTCGCCTTTATAGTGTATTATGCGTGTATTTGGGAAATAGTAATTCTTATAGCCGGCTTTGAGAATCCTGTAGGATAAATCAATATCTTCCCCGTACATAAAGAATGTTTCGTCCAACAGCCCTATTTTGTCTAGAACACTTTTCCTGAGTAGCATAAATGCACCAGACAGAATTTCCACCTCATGAATTTCTTCCTTATCAAGATAGCCCAAATGATATTTTCCAAAAATTTTTGATTTGGGAAATAGTCTTGATAAACCAAATATTTTATAAAATGCAACGGATGGTGTAGGAAGTCCCCTTTTTGATTCTGGTAAAAAATGTCCTTTGCCATCAACCATTTTTACGCCCAGTCCACCAGCATCAGGATGCTCATCCATAAACTCTGCAACTTTGGTAAAAGTGTCATCTTCAACTACTGTGTCAGGATTCAGCAACAATACATACTCTCCAGATGATAAATTGATAGCCTGGTTATTGGCTATTGAAAAACCTACATTGTCTTTATTCTCAATAAAATTTATTTCAGGAAATTTTTCATGCATCATTTCAATGGATCCATCCACCGAATTATTATCCACAACAAATACCTCTGCATCCATGCTTCTAATTGCTTTTCGCACAGAATGAAGACACTGTTCAAGAAAGTACTTTACGTTGTAATTTACAATGATGATGGATAACTTCATGCAATGTTGTATTCCGGGTAAATATTTTAATCGTGGCCAAATTTACTATTTATAACAATAATAAGCTCATACTATTGTATTATCTGTTATTGAAATTTGGAATGATTATATTTAATCATACTACTTGTTTCTAATTCAGATGAATAGATTGTGATCCAGCCTGCCTGATCTTTTTTAGAAATTATTTATATATTTTTCAATAGGATTATATATTTTTGCATATCAGTATTTTAATACTTAATACCATGGAACAAAAAATTATTGAAACATTGCAGAGTGCTGGCAAAGCATTAAAATCAGGTGAGATAGCTGAATTATCAGGAATGGACAAAAAAGACGTGGATAAGGGTATTAAGTTATTGAAATCAGAAAATAAAATTTACAGCCCAAAGCGGTGTTTTTATGATATTCAGAAATAGAACCAATTTATAATTTTCAAAAGTAATTTACTCTTAAATAATTTACGATGGCTCATGTAATTCAATTCTCAGAAGCAGCCTTTATAGCATTGCATGGAATGGTGCTGGTTGCGAAAGCTAAAGATGAAGAACTTGTAAATGTAATCCAGATATCAGATCGGCTAAATAGTTCAAAACATCATGTTGCAAAAGTAATGCAACGTATGGTGAAGAGTGGTTACTTAAATTCACATCGTGGCCCTTCCGGAGGGTTTTCAATGAAGATTCCAGCTGGTGATATCAGGTTGCTTGATCTTTATGAATCAATTGAAGGAAAGATTGAAATTGGTGATTGTCCATTGGATCACCCGGTCTGTAAATTTGATAAATGTATTTTTAACGGTGTTACCAAAAAGATGACTGAACAGTTTGTGGCCTACATGAAAGGTGAAAGGCTATCTGATTTTATTTAGGACTATTAGAAAGAAAAGAAAAGAAAAAGCCATCCCGAGTAGTCGGGATGGCTTTTTCTTTATTTCGCGTAATTTATCGCCCTGGTCTCCCTGATGACCGTGATCTTAATTTGTCCCGGATAGGTCATTTCATCCTGGATCTTTTTCGACAGGTCATAAGAGATTTTAGAAGAATCAGCATCTGAAACTTTCTCAGCACCAACAATTACTCTCAGTTCCCTTCCAGCCTGGATAGCATAAGTTTTAACTACACCCGGATAGGAGAGGGCCAACTCTTCAAGTTTGTTTAAACGTTGGATATAAGCTGCCACAACTTCTCTTCTTGCACCTGGTCTTGCTCCTGAAATAGCATCACAAACCTGTACGACAGGAGAAATCAATGTGTCTTGTTCTACTTCATTATGGTGAGAGCCAATAGCATTACAAACTTCTGGTTTTTCTTTATATCTTTCAGCCAGTTTCATGCCATGAAGTGCATGTGGAAGTTCTGGCTCGCTATCAGGAACTTTACCAATATCATGAAGCAAACCAGCTCTTTTGGCAAGCTTTGGATTTAATCCCAGTTCAGCAGCCATGGTAGCACAAAGGTTTGCAACTTCCTTTGAGTGCTGTAATAAATTTTGTCCGTAAGATGAACGGTATTTCATTTTTCCAACCATCCTGATCAGTTCATGGTGCATTCCATGAATTCCAAGGTCAATGGTGGCCCGTTTACCGGTTTCAATAATATCCTGGTCAATTTGTTTTTTGGTTTTAGCAACCACTTCCTCTATCCGGGCTGGATGGATCCGTCCGTCGGTAACAAGTTTATCCAATGCCTGCCTGGCTATTTCACGGCGTACCGGATCGAATGAAGAAAGTATAATGGCATCAGGAGAATCATCGATGATAATTTCCACACCTGTAATAGCCTCAAGGGTTCTGATATTTCTTCCTTCGCGACCAATGATACGACCTTTTATCTCATCACTTTCAATATTAAAAACCGATACTGAGTTTTCAATGGCATTTTCTGCAGCAGTCCGTTGAATGGTTTCGATAACGATCTTTTTTGCTTCCCGGTTAGCCGTAAGTTTGGCCTCATCAACTATGTCATTGATATGAACCATAGCTTCCGATTTAGCTTCATCTTTCAGTGTTTCAATCAACTGAGCTTTTGCTTCAGTAGCTGATAAACTCGAAATGGTTTCTAAAGCTTCAACCTGTTGTTTATGTGATTTCTCAAGATCTTCCTGTTTTTTGCTGACAAGTTCAAGTTGAGCATTCAGGTTATTTCTGATGGTATCAACTTCTTTTTGTCTGCGTTGGAATTCTTCTTGTTTTTGTGAAAAGGTAGCTTCCTTTTGTTTTAGCCTGTTTTCATTGGTATGGATGATGGCATTTTTATCCTGTATTATCTTATCATGTTCAGATTTTAATTGAAGAAATTTTTCCTTGGCCTGAAGTATTTTTTCTTTTCTGATAACTTCGCCTTTTTCTTCAGCTTCTTTAATGATATTCGCGTATCTTTTCTCAATGTTTTTCTTGAGAATAGTGCTAGTGATAATAAAACCCAGGAATAACCCTCCGATACCAGCAATAATTATAAAAATAATTTCCGTTTCCATTTTCCAAAGATTTAAGTGGGAAGGAGGTAATAAAAAACCCGCACTGTTCAAGGAGTTTGATAAACTCCAGCTCTACACGGTTAGGGTTGCCAGATTTTTCGAAACGTCCACTGCTTCTGAACTAACAGAAGTCCTCCCGATTACTCGGGGGGAGTGAGGCCTGTTCTAGAAACCTATGAGCTTTCCCTTAATAGATTAATGTTGAGTTTATAAACATTAGTTTTGAATCAATGCGGGCGATCTTTATTCCGGTAAATAACGACCGGAAAATATTTTCAAAGAACAATAACTTTTAATCTTTATTCAAACTTTCTGATAACAATTCGTCAATTTCGGATAAAGTTGACATAAGCATTCGGTCATTCTCTATCGTTTCGGTTTTATTTATCAACGTATTTGTCGTTTTTTCAAGTGTTACCATCGCTAACAAATCCTGTCGGTCGTTATAAGCAAAATTATCAGAATAATATTTTATATTCTTATTGATCTCATTTGCTGCCTTTCTTATTAACTCTTCTTCACTCCTTTTTATTGTTAAGCGATAAGGTCTGTCAGCTATTGCTACCGAAATTGTTAATTCTTCCATTAAATATTATCAAAAGCCAGAATAATCTATTTGTTTAAAAGTCCTATGCATTTATCTATTTCCCGCACAAGTTCATCAATCTTGTTTTTTACTTCTCCGTTTCCTTCCTCAAGTTTAACTGATTTTGCAATTTTTAAATTTCTATTCTTCTCTTTAAGTTGTTCAATTAAATTATTTTGATTTTCTAAAGATTCTAATAAGTTTTTTTGTTTTGCTTTTAGTTCATTATTTTCCGCAATCAAATCGTTGTGCTTTGCAATTAGTTTTCTTGCTTTTTCAGCAATGTTATTGACTAATAAATCTGCACTTGCCATTTAATTTCAAAAAATTATATTCAACTTGCAAAGTTAATGAACTGATATCTTTAAAGCAAGTTATCAGTTCTATTTATTAGTTTCTTTGCCTTAATGTGTGTAAAGATAGAAAAAAATAGATGTGTACCAAATTTATTTATAAGTATAGAAGTCTTCTTTATTTGCTTGCAGTATCTCGACCTCGTTTACAACGAGGTCGTAATTTCTTTTAGTATTTCTAATGCTAAGTTTCAGATATATTATCTTTAAACTAGTCTTCGTCTGTGACAAGAACACATTTTATCTGTAGTATTTAAATGCTATATGGTATTTGCCCAAATCCTATATAGTAAATAATTAATTACGATATAGGAGTTCATGAAATGGTATATATTAATTTTTTAATTGGAATATCCTTTTCATTATAATAAAGAAATTCCATGTCAGAGTTTATGGAACGGGATTTCAAAAACCTCCAAATCGAACCTGTTATTTTACAACCAATTTCTTCACGCTGTTTACTTGCCCCTTACCCGACAATGTAATATAATAAACACCAGGTTTTAGAAAACTAAAATCAAGGTTAATATTGTGGTTTCCTTCAGGGGTTTGAATTGTTTTCGAAAAGTCCATCTTTTTTCCAGTTACATCAAACAGACCAAATGTTATAGTTGATGCAAAAGAGGCATGATACTTTAAGGTGCATTTATCCTTAAATGGATTGGGAAAAACATCACTAATATAAAAATCAGAAGAATTCTTTAGCTCAAAAATGGGTTCTTCTGGCCTTAACGACAACAATAGCTCAACCGATTTTTTAACATGTGCCTCCCTCGAAACTGGTGCCAGAAATGAGAGTTGACCCATTGTAGATTTGTAATTGCCAGCCTCTTCGTATGTATTGCCAATATTGATGACCGCAAAAACCGAATCGTTGTATGTAGGGTTGTTTAAAATGATTGATTCATAATTGGCTATGGCCCCGGTATAATTCCC
>QMMZ01000099.1 GCA_003647525.1 Deltaproteobacteria bacterium
CGTTGCAGTACCACTGGCATTATCATTGGCTCCCGGAAAGTAAACCTCAGCACCCATTTGTCCTAAATGATCGTAATGTGCTGTAAAAACAAAAAAACTATCTGGTTGGACTTTACCCTCAATAAAGCCAATTACATTTTGTGTTTGATAGTTTTTATAAAACTTATTTTTAGCATGAATACTTATAGTTTTAGCATTTGTAGAAATTTTCTCTTTCAAAACCTGCATTTGAAAGTATTCGTTTATTTTTCCTCCATCCGAAACATGCCACTGAACTCTTTTATCCATCAAAAAAATCACACCCTTTGGATTCAGGGAATCGTATTTTTTAAATTCCCTTTGGTCAATGTTTGTTACTATTACTTTATTGGAAAAATCATCATATAAAAACCGCAGCTTACCGCTGGAGTCAGCCAGTGTCCTGATCAAATCAAAAGTTCCCGAAACGCCAGGTGATGAGGAAAAAAGAACATAGTCTTTTCCAGGAACCAGTTTCTCCTGATCAATATCAACTTCAATTGTATCTGGAAATGTGTTGATGGCCATGTTAAAGTTTTGAAGATAATTATCATCAAACTTTTTTAGGCCGAATTTTTTAAATTGTGAAGCAATATAATTCGCAGCTATTTGATCACCTTTGTTTACATAACCTCTTCCAAACATCGAAGGAGATGTTAAAGTGTCAATAATTTCACGGGCATAATTCTTATCCTGGGCAATGGATAAGGCCGAATACAATAAGCAAATTAAAAATATCAGGTATCTTTTCACTTTGATTCATTAAATTTTCGTTCCAAAAAACCTTTGAGTTGAACATATGCTTCCGATTCTTCATCCCAGCTATTTTCTTCTTTCAGTAAAACGAGGTATTCTATAGCTTCTTTAAAAGTATCTTTAAGGTCCAGCTCTTCAATTGTTTTATTGTATTCGTTCATTTTGCCATCAAACAGCTCATTTAAAAAGAAAAACTTTTCGTTGATACCTATTGCTAACTTTAAATTGACAATTTTTTTATTTTGGATTGTCTCTCCAATTGGTTCAATTTGTTTTTCTTCAGCAAATTTTTCACCAACTATTTTTTTATCCTCTAAGTTTTCTACCGGCTCCTCAAACAAACTTAAGGTTGGCTCAGATGGTGGAGGAGGCGGTGGTTCTTCTTCCTTGTCAAAAACTTCAACACCTGCTTCAGTTTCTTCCTCTATTTCTAAAACCAATTCAGGAACAGCTTCAGGTATCGTTTCTTCTTCCTTAAGCTTTTCTATTTCAGGTTCCGCCTGAGGTATTGATTCGACAACAATTTGTTCTTCTTTTTGCGTCTCAATTTTAACGTCATTCAAAATGTCGTATATCGACCGGATTTTTTCTTTCATTAAATCCAATTCCAGTTGCGATGTGCCTGAAGAATCAGTTTTTAATGCCTTAACCTGGAGTCGCAGCTCCTTTAGAAGTTCCTTGACCGAATGATTGGTAGATGTATTGTTCATGGTTTAAAGTTTAATTCGATTTCAAATCAATTAAGCAATTATGTAACTTTGTAAAATTATAAAAATTAAAACACGCGGCATTCATGTTTTTGGAGAATACCACAAAACAACCCAGGGGCGGAGGCTGGATCGAAGTTATCTGCGGTTCCATGTTTTCAGGTAAAACGGAAGAATTGATCCGTAGGCTGAACAGAGCCAAAATTGCCCGCCAACGTGTTGAAATCTTTAAACCTGCAGTTGATGTAAGATACGACGAGGTAAATGTGGTTTCGCACAATGAAACTGCTATTAAGTCAACTCCTGTTCAGGCAGCATCTCAAATTATATTGTTCGCCAATGATGTAGATGTAGTGGGGATAGACGAGGCACAATTTTTTGACAATGAACTGGCTGCTGTTTGCAATATACTTGCAAATGATGGAATCAGGGTAATTATTGCCGGACTGGATATGGATTTTCTGGGCCAGCCATTTGGGCCAATTCCATCAATTATGTCGACAGCCGAATATGTTACCAAAGTTCATGCAATTTGCATTGAATGTGGAAATCTTGCCCAATATTCTCACCGACTGGTGGAAGATGACAGCCTTGTTTTACTTGGCGAAACAGACAGGTATGTTCCTTTGTGCAGAAAATGTTTTTTGGATAAAAGAAACCACAAATAACAGCATACCTGTAGGAGCACGACTTAAATAGCTCAAAGTTTTATTTATTTAGTATTTTTGCCTCCCAAATCGTTATACATTAATTTTAAAACATATTAAACATGAAGAAAGCTTTTTTATTAATTTTATTGGTAAATGTACTTATTACGGCCTCCCTTTTTTCTCAGGAAGACAAACAAGTTAAAATTGTAATCAGTACAAACTTTGGCGATATGACGGCCATTTTATATAATGAAACTCCTTTACACCGTGATAATTTTGTAAAACTGGTAAAAGAAGGTTGGTATGAAGGCTCTCCTTTTCATCGGGTAATCAGAAACTTTATGATCCAGTGTGGTCAGAATGCTGATGGCCAGCTTGATCCTGGTTATACTGTTCCTGCCGAGTTTGTTGATGGAAAATACCACAAATATGGTGCTTTAGCTGCTGCCAGAAAACCAGACCAGGTAAATCCTGAGTTAGCTTCTTCCGGTTCACAGTTTTATATTGTTCAAGGCCAGGTAGCCACTTTTGAATCATTGGATAATTTTTCTCGCAGAAGTGGAGTGACTTATACCAATGATCAAATAGAAACATATACAACAGTTGGGGGAACCCCTCATCTTGATGGAGGCTATACTGTGTTTGGTGAAGTGATTGAAGGATTTGAAGTGATTGACAAAATTGCCAGTGTTAAAACAGACAATGCAAGTAAGCCCATTGAGCCTGTTGTAATGTCGGTCAGGATTATTGAATAGTTTAACTCAATGAAAGAAAAAATAAATAAATACCTTGAAGAGATTGATGGATTCATTGCTGAAACTCCTGATCAACTGGAAGCTTTCAGAATAAAGTTTTTGAGTAAAAAAGGTCTTATCCCTGATCTGTTTTCTGAAATGAAAGAGGTTGCCCCTGAACTGAGAAAGGAGATGGGCCAGGTATTGAATAATTTAAAAAATAAGACCCAGGACAAAGTATCATCTTTGAAAGAAACACTGAAACAACAGGAGACTAAATCGGATAAAGCTACAGACTTAACACTTCCTGCTAATTACATGGATCCTGGATCAAGACATCCTTTGTCAATTGTCAGGAATGATATTATAGAAATCTTTTCCCGACTGGGTTTTACTGTTGAAGTTGGCCCTGAAATTGAAGATGACTGGCATAATTTTACAGCTTTAAATTTTCATGAAGAACATCCTGCACGCGATATGCAGGATACCTTCTTTATTGAAAAAAAGCCTGATATCGTATTGCGAACACACACCTCCTCGGTGCAAATCCGTGTGATGCAACACAATCAACCACCAATCAGGTCAATTTTCCCGGGAAGGGTTTTCAGGAATGAAGCAATTTCGGCAAGGGCGCATTGTATCTTTCATCAAATTGAAGGATTGTACATTGATGAAAATGTTTCGTTTGCCGACCTTAAACAAACGCTCTATTATTTTGCCACAGAATACTTCGGTGCTGATACAAAAATCAGGTTCAGGCCTTCATACTTTCCTTTTACCGAACCTTCAGCTGAAATGGATATTTCGTGCTTTATTTGTGGTGGTAGTGGTTGTAAAGTATGTAAATATACAGGATGGGTTGAAATTCTGGGCTGTGGAATGGTAGACCCCAATGTATTGGAAAATTGTAACATCGATAGCAACAAATATACTGGTTTTGCTTTTGGTATGGGCATCGAAAGGGTGGCCATGTTGAAATACCAGATTGATGATATTCGATTATTTTTTGAAAATGATGTTCGGTTTCTGAAACAGTTTTCAAGTGCAACTTAGATTATTATAAGTTACAATTTTATTAAAGCATCATCTGCCAAATTGAATTGTTGGTAATCAATTTATGATAAAACGTTTGTTTGATATCATCTTTTCCATTTTAGGATTGATTGTCCTCTTACCCTTGTTTTTGGTTGTTACTTTATTAATTCTAATTGACTCAAAAGGAGGTGCTTTCTTTTTTCAAAGTAGGGTTGGCAAAAACAACAGGGATTTTCAAATGATCAAGTTTCGTACAATGTTTTCCAATTCAGAAAAGAAAGGTTTTCTGACCGTTGGAAATACGGATGCACGGATAACTACTATCGGGAGATGGTTAAGAAGGTATAAGATTGATGAATTTCCCCAGTTGCTTAACATCCTGAAAGGAGAAATGAGTTTTGTTGGACCACGGCCCGAAGTTAGAAAATATGTTGATTTGTACAATGATGAGCAAATGAGCGTACTATCTGTTAAACAAGGATTGACAGATTATGCCTCTTTGGAATATATCAAAGAAAATGAAATTCTGGAACAGTACGATAATCCGGAAGAGGTTTACATTGAAAAGATAATGCCCGAAAAATTGGCACTGAATATCAAATACATTAAGGACAAAGGGTTTTTTACCGACTTGAAAATAATGTTAAAAACCATTCAAAAGATATTCACCGGCTGATCAGTCAAATACTTCAATTAAATAATTGACTATAGTGCGTCGTATAATTCCTTTAGCTCATCAACCTTATCCAAATAGCCAAGCTTGTTATAGTTTTCAATAATATTTTCCAATAGTCTTCGGATAATGGCTACGTTATCACATGGCTTATAGAAAGTGGAATTGGGTTTTAATTTTAAATGCTTGATAAATAATTCAATTTCGCGTTGCGTGAATACGGCACCTTTATTAAATGGGTTGATATAAAACAATACCTCATTTTCATCCTCCATCGCAATTTTTTCATCCTGAACCTCATCCATATAAGCCAGGATAAAATGTTGCGGAAGGTTTACGCCAAAAATTGGAATACCCAGTTTTTGAGCTAAAATGATATATAAAATTCCAAGTGATAAATGATTTCCCTTCCTGGTTTCCAGAAGGTTGTTTAAAAACAAATTTTGAGGGGCATCGATATTTGTCTTATTTCCTGTAAAACGATTGATATCAAACAAAATATGATTGATAACCTTTATCTTTTCCAGGGCTGTTAAGTTACTGTTCAGCTCCAACCAAATATCCTTTTCAATTCTCTCAACCTGTTCTTTAAGGTTGTCAAAATTCAAATCGGGATATTGATATTTGCTTACCAGAAAAAAACCCTCGAGTAAGTCAAGCCTGTTATTTTTTTTCGAATTGACAAGGGCGTCTTTTAAATTGCTCAGCTGAATACTGTGAATAATCTCTTCAATCCGGCTCTGAATATTGTTATCAAAAGAGTTGTCCCAGGCGTCTTCCAGCAAAGGAATGGCATCAATACCGTAATATAAAATCTTTTCCTTGATTTTATCAAACACCGGATTGCTTGGTTCGTCCAGCAAGCTGATCAGTGCACTTAACTCTTTATATTGAGAATCTTCAGCCACCACTAACTATTTTTTTATCCATTGATATTATCAGCAAAAATAATTTTAATGCTACAAAATAATTTAAAGCTTTCAAAAATTTACTACCATCTTTTTCAACAAAATATTTAATGGAATTGTTTTCAATCCCAACAATAAATTATCTTCTCAAAAACATCTGTAAGTTAACAAGAACTTTGAAGAATACCAAAAATAAGTAACTTAAAGCGACCCAGGGAAGCTATGTAATTTTCTCAAGTACCAGTTCAACCAGTCTTTTCACTGCAGTCTTATAATCAGGATTAAAGCCATGATGATGCCTGTTGGCAATAGCCACACAAATAGTCAACGCTTCATGGCCCAGCATTTTGCTTAAGCCAAATAAAGCAGAGGTTTCCATTTCAAGATTTTGAACTCTTTTTCCATTGAATTCGAAATTTTGTAAACGATCAATAATATCGGGAACTGCGCCATCCAACCTGATCCGCCTTCCCTGGGGGCCATAAAATCCCGGGGCCGTAGCAGTAATACCTCTAACAACTTCATCAACAAACAAACCAGACAATTTATCCGAAGATTCTACCAGGTAGGGCTGGGGTAAATTTTGTGGAAAATTTGCATACTGAATAAATGCATTTGTTAAGTCTTGATCAATTACCTTATCTGAGTTTTTATAAAAACTGAGCAATCCATCCAACCCAAGTCCATATTCAGAAAGTACAAATGAATTTAAAGGTAAATCTGCCTGGATTCCCCCTGAAGTTCCCAGTCGGATTATATTCAACGTTGTATGTTCTGGCTTGATGATTTTTTTTTCAAGGTCGACATTAACCAGGGCATCAAGCTCATTCAATACGATGTCGATATTATCAGTGCCCATTCCTGTTGACAAAACAGTAAGCCGTTTTTTATTCAATGTTCCTGTATGGGTAACAATTTCCCTGTTTGCACCTTTAAACTCAATATCATCAAAATAATTGGAAATCATTTCTACGCGCTGAGGATCTCCCACTAAAATAATAGTGTCAGCAAGATTCCCGGGTTTAATATTTAAATGGTATATACTTCCATCCTCATGTAGGATCAATTCTGATGCAGGTATTTTTTCGCCAGAGTTCATAATTAAATATTCATAATTTTGCCAAATGGCTGACAAATATAGGAATTCTATCATGACCGCAGAGATTGTTTCCATAGGTGACGAATTATTGATCGGTCAGGTAATCAATACCAATGCATCATGGATATCGGAACAGTTAAACCTTGCAGGGATTAAAGTGCTGCAAGTGAGCACCATCTCTGACAGCAGGGAACATATCCTTACTGCCCTTAAAGAAGCAGAGGGGCGGGCAGATATTATTTTAATAACAGGCGGACTTGGTCCCACCAAAGACGACATTACCAAGGAGACTCTTTGTGAATATTTTGAAACACAACTGGTTTTTAGTGAAGATGTTTACAATAATATTGTTGCTTTGTTTGGAAAAAGAGGATTAACGCTGAGTTCTCCCAACCGGAAGCAAGCAGAAGTCCCTGAAGCCTGTATTCCAGTTCAAAACCAC
>QMMZ01000100.1 GCA_003647525.1 Deltaproteobacteria bacterium
ACAGCCTGGGTGGTGTAAAAATGAAATTAGAAGATTATGCAGGTGCAGAATCAGATTTTACTGCTGCTGTTAAAATTAATCCTGAATATTTCATTGCGTTTAACAACAGAGGAATTGCAAGGTTTCATCTTGAAGATTATGAAGAAGCAGTCGTGGATTTTACAAAAGCCCTTGAAATCAATCCTGACTTTCTGAATGCTTTGAATAACAGGGGGAATGCAAGGTATAAATTAGAGGATTATAAAGGAGCTGTTGAGGATTATGATCAGGTTCTCGAAAAGGATACCTTACGGGGAGAGACTTATTTAAACAGGGGTATTTCGAAAGAAATGTTAAGGGATGATATTGGTGCTTGTGCTGATTGGCAAAAGGCAGTTGATTTAGGAATTACAGAAGCCACTGAACATTTAAAACAATGCAAATCCAATTAAGAAACATAAAATCATGACAAAAAACATATATAAAATACTCATCTTTTTATTTGTTGTTGTTTACTTCCAGGGGGTATCTCAGGAAAACGTACCTTTTGATAAGGATTATTTCCCACCAGAAAAAAAAGATGCACTTAAAGCTGCCATCAAGGAAATAAAGGCAGGTGATAACTATTTCCAGGATGAAATACCTCAATACAGCCTTGCCCTTGAACATTACCTTAATGCATACGACTTTAATCCAAACAATGCATTATTGAACTATAAAATTGGCAAATGTTATATAAGGACAATACAAAAAACCAAGTGTATTGGCTACCTCGAACAAGCATATTCCCTGGATCCAAAAGTACATTCTGATGTTCAATATTTGCTTGCCAGAGGTTACCACCTTAACCTGGAATTGGAAAAAGCCATTATCACTTATACGGATTACAGAGGATCATTAAGTCCAAATGAACTAACACAAAAAGGGGATCATATTGATAAAAAAATTGCTGAATGTAAAGTAGCCAAAGAAATGGTTAAAAAACCGGTACGAATTTTTACTGATAACCTTGGATCTGAGGTAAATTCAATATATCCTGAATACGGTCCTTATATAAACGCAGCAGAAACTATCATCATGTTTACTTCTTCCAGGGAAACTACTACTGGTGGAAAAACTGACCCAGCCGATCTGAAATTTTATGAGGATATTTATATTTCAAAAAAGGAAAGTGGAGTTTGGAGAAAAGCTGAAAACCCCGGACATCCATTAAATACTGACTCCCATGATGCCATTGTAGGTGTATCTCCTGATGGGAAACATGCTTTGATCTATAAGGGAGAAGATAATGGCGGGGATATTTTTGAATGTCGTATCAAGGAAGATGGTTCCTGGCAATCGCCAAAACGCCTGCCGAAAAAGATCAATACAAAATACCATGAGAGTTCTGCATCATTTTCGCCAGATATGAAAGCATTATATTTTGTGAGTGATAAACCCGAAGAAGGATTTGGAGGAAAAGATATCTATATGGCCGAATTAAGTATAAAGGGCAGCCGTGAAAAACTGGATTATGATGAAGCTAAAAATCTGGGTGCGGTCATTAATACAAAATATGATGAAAATGGGGTTTATATGGATGTTGAAGGTAAAGTCCTTTATTTTAGTTCAAAAGGACACAATACCATGGGAGGATACGACATATTTAAGTCTGAGTTTAAAGATGGCAAATGGTCAATTCCTGAAAACCTGGGCTATCCTATCAATTCTGCTGATGATGATCTGTTTTTTTCCTTCTCCCGCGATGGGAGACATGCCTATTATTCCAGCTTCGATCCGAATGGATATGGCGATCGCGACCTGTTTATGATCACACTTTTGGGTCCTGAAAAACCACTGATGTTCAGGGAAAATTATGATTACCTGGCGTATATTACCGTTCCCATACAAGAAAATGCCCTGCATGACAAAATAGAGATCAAGGATAACCTCATTACCATAGTAAAAGGTAAGATAATGGATGCGATTACCCTGAGTCCTTTGGGAGGGGTAATTGTTGAAATATATGATAATGAACTTGGGATGATGGTGGCCAGTTTTGAATCCAATAGCAGGACCGGCGAATATATGGTTTCTCTGAATTCCGGCAAAAACTATGGTTTCGCCGTAAAAGCCAAAGAGTATATGTTTCATTCTGAAAACCTGATTATTCCACCTGCTACTACTGTTCAGGAAATATACCTTGATTTTTTATTGAATAAAGTACGGGTCGGCAGTAAAATTATTTTAAAGAATATATTCTTTGATTTTGATAAAGCAACATTAAGAAATGAATCTGCAGCAGAACTGAACAGGCTGGTAAAAATGTTAAGAGATATTCCAACCCTGAAGATTGAAATATCAGGTCACACCGACAATGTTGGTTCTGATGAATACAACAAAAAACTATCGAAGGACAGGGCTAAGGCGGTTGTTGATTACTTAATTATTCAGGGTATTGAAGAAAACCGGTTGACCTATGCCGGTTATGGTGAATCACAGCCAATTGCAGATAATGATACGAAAGAAGGCCGTCAGGAGAACAGGCGAACTGAGTTTAAGGTGTTGAGTAAATAATTATTTTCTATTATACCTTTTTATTAAACTACCCCAATAAAATCAAAATAGTTTTCCGGAGTTATTAATTGGGTTTTCGCATCTGGGTAGGCTTTCGTAAACGTGACCGGAAATTTTTGATTTTTCTTTCCTCCCCATTTAAATTCATAAGCGTTGATCACCCCATCCCTGTCTTCTATATAATCGATTTCTTGTTGTTGAGTGGTTCTCCAGAAAAAGTGCCTTGTACTAAGTGCATTGTTGTTGAGCCACTTTTTCCTTTCACTTACTATGAAATTCTCCCAAAGTGCCCCTTTGTCTACCCTAAGTTTTACCGAACTAAAATTGGATATCAAGGCATTGCGTGTACCATTATCATAAAAATAAATTTTTCTTGATTTTTTTATCTCGTTTCTGACATTTCTGCTAAAAGCCCTAAGCCTAAAAACAACAAAGGTTTTCTCAAGTAAATCAATATATCGTCTAACGGTTAATTGATCTATTCCTAAATGGTTTCCAAGCTCATGATATGATACTTCAGACCCTACCTGTAATGCCAGGGTCTCAAGCAAATTTTCAATAATCTCTGGTTTGCGTACATCTTGAAATGCAAATATGTCTTTATACAAATAACTTCCCGCCAGATTGTTAAGTATTTTTCGCTCATTTCCAGGCTGGTTAAGAACATCAGGATACATTCCGTATAATAACCGGGATTCGAACAACCTCTTTTCTGTCATCAAATCTGTGTAACTGATCATTTCGACTGTGGAAATGGGCAATAACAAATATTCGTATTTTCTGCCTGTTAACGACTCATTAATTTTATTCGACAATTCAAGTGCAGATGATCCTGTTACAATCACCTGAACATCCTTAATTTTATCCTGTATTAATTTAAGTGTCAATCCAATATTTTTTATCCTCTGGGCTTCATCGATCATAATAACTTTTGAATCACCAATTAACTGTTTAAGCTTAACGGAGGTTGAATCTGTTAAGTCTTTTCTTACATCAGGTTCATCACAATCCAGCATTTTAATGCTTTGACTAAGCTCATTAGAAATCATTTCAAGTAATGTAGTTTTACCTGCCTGTCTTGGCCCATAAATCAAAATAGTCTTGCCTTGAAACAAGTCCTCTTTGATGATGTTTAATAGTGTTCGCTGAATCATAAGGGTTATTTTCAATACAAAAATACACGTTTACAAGATTATAAACAAAAATTATTATAATATTTTTAGATTACAATCAGATATATTTACCCTAAATTCTAAAGCAATTCTAAAATCATTCTTGTAGCCTCCCCTGTATAATTAGTACATTTTTGACCAACATTCAATTTCTTAAACTTTTGCTGGCCTGCTACTGTACCCAAATCACAATCGGTTAAAGAGGCACAATTTGTTGAACCGAACTTCTCTGCAAACATTTTCTGAAACTGCTGTACTTTTTCATAATTTAAATCTTTTGATTCACTTGTTTTGTTGCGACCATAAACAATGTTCAAAGCCAAAATTCCTCCAACTACAGCACCACACATACCATTTGTATTGGCCACACCTCCACAAAACCCTGAAGCAATGCGTGGTATCAATACCGATTCAATTTTTAAAAACTCACAAACAGCCAAAAGTACACTTTCAGCACAACCATATCCTGATTCAAATAATTGCTTACTTCTTAGTACAGTATACTCATTCATTGATTTTTAGTCTAAAATTATAATAGCACTACAGCTAATGGAAACTAAAAACGCAATTAGTTTCCTTGTTATTTTATTTTTCAAAAAGGAAATGCACACAAAATAATTTCTAAAATTATAGAACATCTGATTTCCATGAAAAGCGGAAACTGGAAACTAAAATAGTTTTCTACCGTTAAAGAACCCTATTATGATAGAAAATATTCAGGAAAAAATAGCAGAAAGCTTCGAAAAATACTACAACCAGTTTGGTTTCAAGAAAACATCTGTGGATGATATTTCGAAGGATTTAAAAATCAGTAAAAAGACAATTTACAAGCACTTTAGAAGTAAAGAGCAAATATTCAAATACCTAATCCAAAAAATTTCAGTTCAGTTTAGTGAATTGATAAAACCCAAATTATCCACAATTCCTACCTATGAGAAAAAAATGGAACAACTGGTTTATATTATTTTCCTGGATATCCGTAACTGGGTAAAAGAGAGTCAGAATTCATTTGAATTTCGATTTCAGTTTGAATTGACCCAAAAAGCTTTCCAGGAAGCTTATCATTCAATGGCCAAAGAGCTTTATATCAACGGAATCGAAAAAGGAGAATTTAGCAATACCAATGTTGAGTTAACCATTAAATTCCTTGACAGTATACTTTTGGAAAGTATTAAGCTAATCCATGTAAACCATGATTTGGGGATTGAGCAGGATACAGCACGGTCAATCATTAAGCTATTAAAGTAGTTTTATCTCCATCCCCGGTGCATCATCAGGCCTTTTCTTAAAACCCCGCTTTTCATAAAAAGGTGAATACCCTTTGGCACAAAACAATTGAATATCCCTGATTTGATGCTGTTCGCATTCTTCAACCAATTTATTGAGAATTTGTCCTCCTATTCCAATATTCTGGTATTCTGGATGCACAATTAAATCCAGAATTAAAGCATGCACTATCCCATCGCAAATGATCCGGCCAAAACCAATAAGATTTTTGTTACTGTAAGCGGAAATCATATACCAGCTGTTTTCCAATGCCTTGAATAATTGTCCTGAATTCAGTTGATAATGATTATTCCAATTGGTGCTGACAAACAAATTATAAAATGCCTGTGGTGCAGGCAATGACGTTTTATAGATCAGATTTTCCATTATTCCTGATATTTAAATGTCCATAAATGAACAAACAGTGTTCATATCGATTACAAATATATTTTAAATATTAAAATACTGTTCACTTTAACCTTTTCATTTCCTGCAATTTAAAATCGCTGGTACAGTAAATGAGAATATGATTGTATTCAAAGATAGTTTATGATGAGCAATAGATTCTTAATTTATATAGTCTCCATTTTATTTTTATTCATTCTTACCCTGGGAACATTAAGAACCTATATGGTAATGGGGGCATCTGATGCACCGACTTTTGCATCTGGTGACAAAGTCATCATAAACCGCTCTGCTTACGACATAACATTACCCTTTGCAAACCTGAAGTTTATCAGTATTGGCAAACCTGAACGGGGAGATATGGTGCTTTGCAAAGTAAGGAAAGAGGACAATGGGGATTACTGGTTAAAAAGGATCATTGGATTACCTGGTGATACCATCGAACTCAAACAAAACAAATTATACATCAACAAAAAGCCTTTGAAATATGAAATTTTAGCCAAAGAAAATTTTAAAGCTATTGAAAAAACATTGATCGGTGAAAATTTTGCCCGGGAATCAGGATATGGACTACAACATTATATTTCCTATACAAATAAAAATGGTTTACTGGCAAATTATGGACCTGTTGTTGTCAAGCAAAACCACTACTTTGTACTGGGTGATAACCGTGATAACAGTATGGATTCAAGATTATTTGGATCAGTCTCCAGAAATCATATTTATGGCAAATTTTTGCTCATTTTATCCAAGAATAACTCGTAACAATGAAAGTTTCGTATAAAAATCTGGTCAACGTCTCATTTGATGAACTATACAATACTTTTGTAGATGCCTTTTCAGATTATGCTGTGGATGTAAGTTATATGAACCCATATGTAATGCACAACAGGGCTGTTAAAAATGGTTATGATCCTGAATCGAGTGTTGGTGTTTTTGAAAATGAAAATCTAGTTGGATTTACACTGGTAGGTATCGACAAACATTTTGAAGAACCTGCTGCCTTTGATATAATGACTGGCATAGTAAAAGATTACCGCGGAAAGGGCATTGCTTCACAAATGTTTGATTTTATAAAACCAACACTAAAAAAGCAAAAGATCCGACAATTTTTTCTGGAAGTATTACAGGAAAATAATGCTGCTATCAGGGCATACCAAAAAACGGGTTTTAAAATTACAAGAAGTCTTGAATGTTTTATCATGGATACCAAAAATTTTAAACCAACCCAGGATTCCAGGATTCCACTACAATTTAAACAATTAAACAGTTCAGATATTGATGACTTTGAAACCTTTGCCGATTGGGCACCTTCATGGGAAAACAGTTTTAATGCTATCAAAAGGATACCTGATGAAACCATCATAATAGATGCAGAATATAGTATTAACAAAGTAGGACTCATAGTGTATTATCCTCTGACCAACTGGATTATGGCACTTCAGGTGGATCCCAAATACCGAAAAATGGGTGTGGGATCAGCACTCATTGGGAAACTAATTGATGAAATAAATGGAAGAACTAATCAAATCAAATTTCTAAATATCCAGAGCGAAGATGAGGATTTAATAGCTTTTTTAAAAGCTAATGGATTCGAACTCATGACTAGTCAATATGAGATGAAATACGAGCTTAATTA
>QMMZ01000101.1 GCA_003647525.1 Deltaproteobacteria bacterium
AACTCGTTTATGCTGCCGACACATCAGGTTAATGCACTTTATATGGGCCCCGGAAGATATAGAAGTGTGGATTTTATAAAGGCCGGCGGGATTATGACTGTATTATTTATAGTAGTATTAATCGGCATGCTTTATTTATTTTACGGCATTTAATCAGGATATAACGGTTTACAGTTCACAGTTAAAATGCTTCAGGTGTTACATGGTTCATTGAAAAAAGTATGAACTGTAAACCGACAACCGTGAACCGTGAACTGTAAACCGACAACCGTTACTTAACATTTCAAGGAGGGGCAAAGTGTCCATTATAACTATTACCGATAGTTCTTACAGCAATGGAAGGCAAATAGCCAAAAGTGCTGCCAAAAGATTGAATTACGAGTATGCAGACAGTGAAAATATTTTACCACTGGTTTCCAGGAAATTCGGTGTTTCTGAATCTAAGATTGTACGAGCTCTTAAAGATACACCATCAAACGTTGGAATGTTTTCCAAGGCTAAACCTGAACACATAATATTTACTGAGACTTTGATAACAGAATATTTGTTAAAAAATAATATAGTATATTATGGAGTTGTCGGACTTCCACTTATCCTGGAGGTTTCCCATGTTCTCAAGGTTCATATTATTGCTAATTTAGAGAGCAGAATAAAAAACAGAATGAAGCTGGATAATGTATCTCAGGACAAGGCGCGCAAGGCAGTTACAAAGGAAGATGCGCAACTAAATAAGTGGGTTGAGGCTGTTTACAATATTGACGTTACAGATCCGAACTTATATGATCTGGTAATAAACATCGGGCATATCAAGGGTGATGATATTGAAGATGCCCTGGAAACCATTATTAGTACTGTAGAGCACAAGAAATTTCAGCCCATGACATATTCTTTAAGATGTATGAAAAATATTGCATTATCATGTCGTGTCCGGGCGAGTCTATCGGATATAGATTCAAAAATGCAGGTAAAAACCGATGAAGGAATTGTATATATATATACTAAAGCCGTTAAGAAAAAAGCACAGAATAAGGTATTGGAAATGAAACAAAAGGTGATGAGAATTGAAGGAGTCAAACACGTTGAAGTTTATATAGATTATGATTTGTTTGCAAAAGTTTCCCATGGGCAGTAGTCTTGTTTTGAGCAATTTTATTGGCAAGTTAAAAAAAATATCAGTATATAATATAATAGTTCGCCCAAATGGGCGCTAATTTAATATCTATGGGGGGGTAAAAATGAAAGAAAAATTAGAGATCCTGTTATTGGATGATGAAATTATAGTTGGAAACAGGTTGGGACCAGCTCTTGAAAAAGCTGGTTATGTGGTAGAAGTATTTGAAGATCCAGAAAAAGCTCTAAACAGGATCCATGAGAAAGAGTTTGATATCGTTGTTACCGATATAATGATGGCAAAGGTTAACGGTATCCAGGTTTTGGAAGAGGTACGAAAAAAATCAGAAATCACCAGGGTAATTATTATTACAGGCTATGCAACAGTAGCTCTGGCTCGTGAAGCTATGGACAAAGGCGCTTTTGATATGATTGCAAAGCCATTCAAACCCAGTGAACTTCATTCTGTAATAACAAAAGCAGCGGATTCACTTGGCTATAAAAAAATTATAGCAAAAGCATAAAAATTGCTGCAAGAAAAAAAACCTATTGCTTGATATTCCAAGGCTATAGTGAGATATATTACATTTTGTAGCCGATCACGGCTTGAAACTTGAAATTGGAAAGTAGAAATTTGGGAGAATAGTACAAAAACATGAAGGCCAAATTTCCAATTTCTCATCTCAATGTTCCGTGAACGCTTACTACTCTTTTAATAGGTTAAATATATATTATGATAAATTTTTTTGAATCCGACTCTAAATCTATAAACAATTTAAAGAAAACAGTATACTCCAAAAAATGTACGCTGAATAGCGATTGCCCGGATGTGCTTTCACGGCCACGTTTTAGCCTTCGGGCACATATATTGCTGATGTTTATTCTTTTATCCTCTTTGTCGATAGCTCTTGTTATTGGTTCAGTCATAGCCATAAATCATATACAAAAAAAATTTTCCTTCTTTCAAATCTCTGAAAAATATCTTTTTGATATTGCGCAAGCCAGAAGGTGGGAAAAAAACTATTTTCTGTATGGCACAAATCTCGAAGATGCAGTTCAGAGTGCTAATAATGCAAAAAAAATTTTATCCGACAACTTGAAAAAAGTCACAATTATTTTATCACCGGAAGAGACAACAATAATAATACAACATATTGAGAAATACAGGAAGCTTTTGCAAGAGCTGACGGTGTTAGAAAAAAACAGGATTAAGAATACTGAAAAAAAACACGAGATCGAAACTTCCTTGCGAAGACATGGCGCTGAGATGGTTAAACTGGCGGCCGCTATAGTTCAGACCGAACAACATTCCATGAATGCTATGCTTAAGCTCATTCAGAGAATTCCTGTTTACTCTCTTGCAGTTGTTTTGTTATTAACAACTTTTTTAGTATGTTTTTTTGTAAAAAGATTGATAAAGCCACTTAAGCTCCTTGTTGAAAGCACACAAAAAATAGCAAAAGGAAATTTTTCTCCGATTCCTCCAATGTGTAAATACCGTGGTGAATTTACAACAGTAGAGCTGGCTGTCAACCAGATGATTCAAGAGCTTCAATTGCGTGAAGTTGCGATGATTGAGTCGCACAAGCTCAGAGCAATCGGAACTTTAACAGCCGGTGTGGCTCATGAATTGAACAATCCTTTAAACAATATAATGCTCACAGCACATGCCATGCTTGAGGATCATAATGATTTATCTGAAGATGAGATGCTTGAAATGATAAACGATGTCATTAACGAAGCAGACAGGTCGCGAAAGATAATTCGCAATCTGCTGGATTTTGCAAGAGAAGGCGAGTCTGTCACCGAACCTATTGATCTGGGAGTGTTAGTTAACGAAACAATTAAATTAGCGCAGAATCAGATTAAAGTATCAGGAACGAAAATAGAAACTCAAATTCAGACCCACCTACCCCAGATTCGCGGGGACAAACAGCAATTGAAGCAGGTCTTCTTGAATCTGATTCTTAATGCCTTAGATGCAGTCAAAAAAGAGGGAACTATTAAAATAAGCCTTAAACAAGCTATCACGCCAGGATTTCTCGCTGTTCAGGTAGAAGATAATGGATGTGGAATACCCCCTCATATTTTGCCTAATATATTTGATCCGTTTTTTACCACAAAAGGACCGGGAAAAGGCACCGGACTTGGTCTTTCTGTTTCCCATGGAATAGTTACAATACATGGTGGGCAGATCAGTATTGAAACCGAAAAGGGAAAATATACAAGGTTTACGGTAATTCTCCCTTCAAGTGATGTTCCTGCAGATCTCAACAAGACCTAAGGGCTTAATTAAACAGATAACACATTCAGCTAACAGCTAATAGCCAATAGCTTTTTTACAAATCTTCACATCGGTAAATAAGCTGAAACTATTGCCAGCATTAAACAAAATACTTTTCGGTCAGGCACTAGGTAACAGCAAATCCTTATTGAAGGAAATTTGTCGTTGAACAAAAACGATGAAAATATATTGATACGTATTGCGATTATTGATGATGAGCCTCTGGTTCTGCGAAATTTGCAGAGAAAAATTGGTAAAAGCGGTTTTCAAGTCGAAACGTTTCAAAATCCCCTCAAAGCAATCGAAAGAATGGAAATCCAGCCTTTCGACATCATTCTCACCGATTTGCGCATGCCGGAAATGGATGGCATGCAGGTTTTAGAAAAGATCAAGAAAAATTATCCAAAGACAGAAGTTATAATTATTACCGGCTATGCATCCATAGAAAATGCTGTTGAAGCAGTTAAGCGAGGCGCTTTTTATTACATTGAAAAGCCCTTTACTCCTGAACAAGTAATGCTGATATTAAACCGTGCAGTTGACAAGGTACGTTTGGTCCACGAAAATAAACGGCTTAAGGAAGATCTTTTTAGAAAAGATAATGTGCGAAAAATCATTGGCGTCAGTTCTCCTGTCCGTGAGTTAATTAAAATAATTCAAAAAGTATCCAGGGTAAACTGTAATGTTCTTATTCAGGGTGAAACAGGGACTGGTAAGGAGCTGGCATCAAGGGCCATACATTTTGGCAGCCCGAGGAAGGACAAGCCATATATCAGTTTTAATTGCGGCAGTTTTACAGAGGAATTGATATCCAATGAACTTTTTGGCCATGAAAAAGGCGCATTTACCGGTGCAGAAAATATCAAAGTAGGTTTGCTCGAAGCAGCACAGGGCGGCACTGTCTTTCTAGATGAAATTGGAGGGATGCCTCTTTCCATGCAGGTAAAGCTGCTCAGAGTAATTCAGGAAAAGAAACTGCTAAGAGTGGGAGGCTCTGATCCTGTTGACCTGGATATCAGGGTGATATCTGCAACAAATAAGGAGCTTGAAAACGAGATCAAGGCTGGAAGGTTTAGAGAAGATCTTTATTTCCGTCTCAAGGTAGTCAAAATCCGTGTCCCTTCCCTCAGGGAAAGGGGAAAAGACATACCTCTATTAATAGAACATTTTATAGATAAATATAACAGACTTTACAATAAAAGGATTAAAGGGTTTTCAAAACAAGCCAAAGAAGTCTTAATGAAATATTCTTTTCCAGGGAATGTCAGAGAGCTTGAGCATATAGTGTCCAGCGCTGTTGCTTTAGGCGAAGAAGCCTTGATCGATGAGAATGATCTGCCAGAGGATATTGACCATCTGGTCGTTGAGACAGTTGAAAATAAAGAATTGCTTCCTCTTTATGAAGAAGAAAAGGCTCATATAATCAGGGTCCTTGAAGCTACCAATTATAACAAGGTAAGAGCTGCAAAAATTCTTGATATCCCAAGAACAACTTTGTGGAGAAAAACAAAAAAATACGGCATCATGGAATCTTTGGGATAAGGGCGGAAATTGCAGGGCCAAATATGGCCCTGCAATTATATATGTTAATTTAGTTTAATGCTCCAGCCTCAGTCCCCATCCTTCAAACATGAAAAGAATGGAAAAACCATACCACAACGTGTAACCAACATAGAAAATCAGAGAAAATATAACGATCCCCATTTTGTCGGTAATTTTTTGTGGTTCAATTGTATAGTAGTTATAAGAAGTTTCAACGACCTTCTTTAATGCCAATGCAATAACCTCGGCTTCTTTGAACAGCTTCTGTTTTTTCAGGTCTTTATCTGCTGCCTTTAGAGCAGTCCACCAGTTATAAAGAGCCCGTCTCTCATTATAGCCATACTTTTTGGTGACCGTTGCTCCGTCATTATGATACATGCTGTCTGAATCTTCCAGGCAGTTTGCAAGCATATTGCCAAGATCGCCGGATACAGTTAGCTGGGCTCCAGATACTTCTGTTGTTGCTCCAGCCTTTGTAAACAAAGATGCTGTCTGTTTGGCCTGGTTCTCATCTGCCATTTTCATGGCCATTGTAACGTTATTTCCTATGAACGTCTCGGCTTCTTTTTTTACTTGGGGAATATAGTAGGCAGAGTCTTTTGATATGGAGTTATACAGAGAATCCAGATATTGCATGCCGTTCTGGCCATTAAAGACAGGTGAAAATATTATAAACAAGATAACAAAAAAAACCGCCAATAATCCAAAACCGCCGTAAAATTCTTTCTTATTAGCAATCATGATTACACCTCCTCTCCCTTAAGTTTTGGAATGTTGGTCAGAAACGTTCCAATTACCCAGACTGAAAACGCCCCTATTACGATGAAGAATGCCCAGACACCTATGCTTTCAAGCACGCTTGCGAGTCCTGGGTTTATTTTTATAACATCCATTGCGTTAAGTTTTGCGGGCAGGGCAAAGACACGGTTAACGAAACCAGCTATGACAGCCAAAGCATAAAAACCGCGGATTGTGATGCCTGGAACGACCTTTGTTACCAATGCACCGATCTGGATTCCCAGAAGGGAGCCTAAAAGCATGCCAGTGGCAAGCGTATAAAAGATAAAGCCGTAAATAGCATACTGGCTTATTGATGCATAACCTGCCGTGAAAACGATTTGGAAAATGTCGGTCCCAACGGTAGTCATTGATGAAACGCCAAGAACATAAACGAATATGGGGAACGTCAAAAATCCGCCGCCAACACCCATAATACCTGCAGCAAGTCCTACAAGCGCTCCGCTGAGCACTAAAAATACCCATGAAATGCCTCTGCCTCCTGGTACAAGATCAAAATCAAATTTAACAATAGGAGGTATTTTAACAGCCTGGAGTTTTTGAGGAAGGCCGCCCATCTCTGCGCCTTCGCTTTTTCCACCATGTGCACCCTCATCTGCCGCACCAGGGGCCTTTCTGGCCTTGAGGAAGTCGGTCAAGGCATACAAACCCAAAAAACCCAGCATAAGTGAATAGACAGTCGTGATAAAGGCATCGCTGAGTACAGGGTTGATTTCGTAAAGTACGCGGTTAAGAACTCCGCCGGCAGTAGCTCCTATGATAGCACCTATAAGGAAGACTATGGCCAGAGGCACTGATACGTTTCCTAATTTCCTGTGAATTACACTTCCCATTATCGCTTTGGCAAAAATGTGAAAGAGGTCGGTTCCAACTGCAAGGATACCTTTGATCCCTGCGCTCATCAGGGCTGGAGCGATGATAAAACCACCGCCGGCTCCGATACAGCCGGTAATCAGGCCCGCACCCATTCCAATAAGGATTGATACGATAAAGATACCTGTACTGTAAAAAGCAGGGCTGTAAGCCTTATGCCCGCCAAGCAGTTCAGGAAGGGCTCCGCCGATTTGATCCGCGAAAGCAAAACCACCCAGTATTACTGGGATGGTAAGCAAGCCCAGTATAATAAGCCGCTTTTTGTCACCAAGTATTGTCCTGGAAACACCAAGCTCCCATTTTGCATGGGCTCTTGCGCCCATCATCATAAAACCGCCCAATTGTTTAAAAAAATTCATAGCAATATTTCTCCTT
>QMMZ01000102.1 GCA_003647525.1 Deltaproteobacteria bacterium
GGCAAGTCGATATGTTAAATATGGGGCAACAGTTGCCTGTTCAAGGGATAGTACAGTCAGATTCTTAAAAAGGTCCATAGATATCTCCATTTATCATTATATATATAAAGGTAAAACAATTAATAATTGTATACGGTATACAATGTACAATTATTCAAAGTCAAGATATTTTTTAACAGAGTCAGGCTTTGTGAATCATCGTGGCAGTCATGTTTTCGAAAAGTTTCAGAGGGTATAAATTTTTTAACCAAAAGCGAATAATATTTTGTCAAAAGAGGGAGCTTGGAGTATGGTCAATATATTAAATATTGCTTTTTACCTTTTTTAAGACTACTAAAAATATAATTTGCTTTCATCAGTCTGTAATGTAAGCAAAGGAGCGGAGCTGTTTTAAAAATATTTATAGTTTCTGTAAAAGCCCTTTTTTTGTGGTATTTTAATCATCATGATATTCTCCATAAAAATATTATTCAAAATGAATGATATACGGTTAGGAAATAATAAAATAAACAGTATAAAATGCCAACCAGCTTTTTATTACTGCAAGATATGCGGACAACCGCTCATCTACTTGTTATAACTACAAAACAAAATCTGGAGTATCAAAAAAATATGACTAAAGCAGCAAAAGCATTTGAGAGATCAATAAATGATGCTCAAGAATTATTAGAAAGATTTGATGAAGAAAATTCTCAGCCCTTCGATAGAAGTGCTGAGAGTCTTAAAAGAGCTGGTATGGTCTTAGCTCTGGGTGCGTGGGAAACGTATGTAAAAGATCGAATAAAGGAAGAATTCGAAGTTTATTTAAAAGCTCTCGAAGGAAGTCCTGTGGGGCGTTTTGTACAAAAAAAATTAAAAATAGATCTTAAACGTTTTTACAATCCAAATAGCGACAGGACTAAACAGTTATTCAAAGACTATTTTGAAGTGGATGTCACTCAAGGATGGGTCTGGAATAACTATGATATTCCACTTGCAAAGAAAACACTTAATGCCATTGTTTCTAAACGCGGTGACGCTGCTCATCAAGCCAACACCTCATCTAATCCCAGTTGTACTCCGCATTTAGTTAAAAGAGACGAACTTGAGAAAAGTATCCGCTTTTTAAAAGGACTCGTTGAAGCAACTGACAAAATAAAAATGGTAAAATAGGTTATAGTATGATTAACCCCAAAGACTTTTTCAGATTTGCTTCAGAAAATTTTGATCTGCTAAAAGATCTGCATGTCAGGGAGGCAGTTAACGAAGTTGAATTAAGGCATCTCATTATACGCCACAGAGCAACCGGTTCTCCAACTGTGGCATATATAGCGAATCAACTTACGTCTTTGGGATACCTGGAGGAAGCCCCCTATGCTACCGCCAGCATGGAGCTAAGACCTCCTGTGCGTAAATTTCTGGATTTTGTGCTCAGGCAGCAGCAACTGACACCGGTCGCTGTCATCCGCTCATACATTGAAGCCTTGGAACAGATGGGTCGAGATCTTGATCAGGCTATTGAGCGTAAAGAAGCGGACAATGCCCTTCGTATCCTCAGTGAATGCAATGAGATCATTGAGCGGATGCGCAATGACTCGACAGACAACCTTGAGGCGATCATTCGGCAGACACTGGCAATAAAATCCAACTTAGAAAAAAAAAGTGTCCGGGAACGATATATGATTGTCAACCGGATTAGAGAAAGATACCTAGTGCCGCTTCGGGAACTCATTGACATAAAAAAGCCTGTCCAGCAATCCATAGACCAAATCCAACGTCTGTTCAAGGACGGAAAAAGGACATTCATTGCCCATAGAGCTCTTGCTGAAGAATTCAGTCGTGCTGGATCTCGACTGCTCCGCCTCAGAAAAAGTGTTCGGGCTGATTTCAATGATTCCCGTAGGGAAGTAGATCCTCTTTACAGGACTTTGAAAAGGGAAAACCGGATTATAAAGGGGGCGTCCAGAGCCTTGGAACTTATTGATCGAAACGGATTGAAATCCCTGGATCTGGATTTTTCTGTCACTTTTATGCGTGTTGAAGGTATGGTTTCGGACGACAGGCTTGAAAGCTATTTCCAAGAGCTTTCTGGATACACCCCCTCCCCTCCGAGAGCGATCGAAGAACAGAAACCGGAAACTATTACAGTTGATTTTATTGACCCAATCCAGTTGCAACAAAAGCTTAAAAAGATTCTGCCTGTTACAGACTGCTTTGAATGGCTCCTAGAAACTTTCTCTGGTGAGTCCCTCGAATCAATTCTCCAGGCATATGTTTACATTCTTGAAAGTGATAATTATATAGCTTCACATGAAGCTGATCAAAAAATTTATAAAATACGTAACTACACCATCAAAACATGCCCAATGACAGTTGAAAAAGGATAAAATTGTGAACGAAAATTATAAGGGCCGTTTTAATTTACCAAAACTTGCCCCAATATTTGATAACCTTCGCAAGGGCAAACATATATGTCCTGAGGATAAGGATTTGTATTATCCCCTAGAGCAGGAATATGAGGCTTTTAACGACTTGTTCAATCATTTGGGCTTTGATTTGGTAAAACACCCACGAAATTTTTATTATTTTCGCAGTGACATTTCCTTTACACCCATTGCAAGGCGGGCTGCGGTTTTTATGTTCATCCTGATCGAATACTTGGCAAGTGAGGGCACTTCAGTTGAAGAAGCATTGACAACGGGGTATATTTCCATTGAATCACTTCCCCATGAAGAGAACAGCCGATATCAACGATATATGGATGAGGCAGGCATTACTGTGGATAAGAGTATCAACACACTAGTTAGACTGGGTTTTGCCGAATATAGAGGCAACAGCGAATTTCGATTCAGGGCACCAGTATACCGGTTCATTGACTTGTGTCTTCAGATTCTTGAAGGCAAAAAGTATGACCCGTTGAATAATGATGACCCCGGATCAGATAACATCGACAAGACAAGTCTGTTGACCGGTTTTGACAAAGGGGAGATAACAGATGATTGATATCGGTCCTTCGAAATTTATCCTCATTAATTCAGGCAAATTCGGGTATGGGGAAATTGTCGTTAACAAACCCGTACAACTGGTCGGGGCCAACAACGTTGGGAAAACCACTTTGATCAATGCATTGCAATTTTTGATGGTTGATGATGAAAAACAAATGCGTTTCCCTAAACCTCCAAGAGAAACTAAATCCTTTTATTTTCCAGATACTTATAGCTATGTATTGCTGGAAATTATCACACCGACGGGATACAGGGTTTTGGGTGCGCATGGTATGGGGCCAGTCAAAAACAATAACATTGAACGATTTGCTTTTGAAGGAGAATTTCAAAAAGAAAGGTTCATTCGGAAAGATAATAAAATTCGAGAGTTTGACGCAATCAAGGCAGATCTTGCAGCTAAAAATTTTACAACGCTGGAACCTAGGCACCTAAAGGCCGCACTGACTGGTATTGGGGAAAGCAAGGGTGTGTCTCTCGGGCTTGTACCCCTTCGAGACAATAACCACTTTGCAAGTTTTCAAGCGATTTTTAAAAACCTTCTTCACCTCAATAGTTTGCGCCAGGATGAACTCAAGAACGTGTTGCTTAAGGTTTATAAAAATGATTTTTCATTAGACCATATTGATCTGACCAGTGCATATGATGCAAGATTCCGGGAAATTTCCAATCAGCGGGAGAGCATTAGAATGCTGGAGGGGGTAAAACCTATGGTGGTTGATACAGACACCTTGATAGGTCGGCAGGCAGAACTCCGGGGAATATTGCCTTTCCTGTTTGAGATTATTGAAAAAGAGCTACAGGTAGACGGCAAAAGGCATCGGGAATGCATGGCGTCATTCACCAAAGATTTGGAAGATTTAAATGAAGAGCTAAAGAATCTGCAGAACACCTGGAAAAACAAGCGTGAACAAAAGGATACCTGTCATTCGGAGATGGGTGCGGTGAATACAGATATAAGCCGTATCGAAATTTTAGAAAATAAATTTTCTGCTTTTTCTCCTGAGATTACCAAGGCTTCTCTGGACAATCTGAAAAAACAACTAAGCAGTCTCATGGTAAAGTTGGACATGGTTTCACGCGATGATGTCCAGCGGCTTAAAATCCAGGCAAGAAAAAAGGAAAAATCCATTAAAAAGGATGAACGCCTTCTTAAGCAGAGCCGGGATTTGCTTATTACCCATTTAAAAAAAATATTTTCCGATTACCAGATCGATCACCTGTTTACACTGCTCAATCCGGAGATGCTCCACCTGATAAAAGGAGAGGACGGGTTTGACATCAAAGACAAAGAACTTCTGGTGGAGCGATTCAACATTCTGTTGGGTCATGTCAACCAACAGGGACGATACAGGGATGATGCCGTTCAGGTGATGTTAGAATCCATGAGACGTCCGGGTGCATCGGATTTTATGGATCGCGATAAAATCACAAAGCGGTTGCATGAAAAACAAGCAGAGCTTACCGAATTGAGATCAAGGCTTGAAAGTGCCCAGAATGCTGATGAATTGACGCATAAAAAAGAATTGCTGGATGCATCTTGCAATGAACTGCAAAAACAACTCCATTCATATGAAACCTTTCTGGAAGAAAAAAAACAGATGCCCGTGTGGAAAGAATCAAAAAAAAGATTGGAAAAAAATCTTGAGGTACTTGGCAAGGATTTGTCTGAAATCGAGCGGTTGATTTTAAAACTTGAAAAAGATAAAAATAAAATAATTCAAAAAGAACAAGATGAGAAAAGGCGGTACAGTCTTCTGGTCCGAGATGTTCAGTCACTGGCTCCGCCTTCGCCGGAATGGGAAAAGAAAGTGTCGGTGGATATTGAGTCACAGAAGATAGATGAACTAATCCAGGGCTATCGATATCAAAGTGATGAAGAGCAAAAATTATCTCGAACAATAGAAAACCTGGTCCTTCAGATTATGCAAAAAACATCCGGTCAATACGGACGTGGGAACGACCAGCAAACGATCCTGTGCCTGTCCGAAGAACTGGATGGATTGGAAGAGAAGACAAAGGCTAATGATCATGACTGGCAAGACCTGGTGGCTGGATTTGGAAATTCTTTTAAAGAGTTAAATAATTCCTACGAAGCACTTAAAAGCAAAATTATTGCATTGAACCGGCAGCTCGGAAAAATTTCGATTTCTAATATCAGTAAACTTCAGCTAGTTGTGGCTGACAACCACAAATGGGTTGAGAAAATCAAACAGATTGCGATCAACCATGAATCTCCCCTATTTAGAGATCTTAATGCACAAGAAAAGATTTATGCTGAATTTTCTGATATTTTAAAAGATATCCCGTCATTACACCTTAAGGATCTGTTTACCCTTCATTTTGCTGTAGAAACACCGGATGGCAATGTAACAACGTATCCCGATTTAGATAGCATTGAATCCAATGGGACCACCATCACAGTCAAGATTTTGGTAAACCTGATTCTACTTAGATCCTTATTTGGGAAAAAGAACTTCCGCATTCCATATTACCTTGATGAAGCCCCTAACCTGAGTTCAAAAAATCTTCAGGCTATCCTCCATGTGTCTGATTCGCTTGGATTTACTCCGATCCTTGCAGGTACAATCCCCGTAGATGCTGCTGATGTTTTCTATTTCATGAAACAGAATCAAGGGAAAATCTGGATGAGACCACACGATAGGATGGAAATACAACGATCTTTGGCAGAGATTGAAAGTTAGGGTAGTTTATGAAAATTGATTCATTTGCAATTATCTTGATGGAAATACGTGATAAAGAGAGAATCCCTGCGAGTCGACTAAAGGCCAAAACAACACGCAATCGTTTCCAACCACTTTTAGACTCAGGTATTGTAGTTTTGGAACGTGCAGGTGCTGGACAACGATACCGCTTGTATCATCCAAAGGGGTTGGAAAATTTTATTCAATCACAGTTTCCCAATGGATTGGAACCTCCAGCACTATCACACACTGTTCCGCGTAACCGTGCTGTACTATACAAAAAAGATGCTCATGGAGCTAAAAGTAGTCACCTTCCACTGTTCGTTAGGGGATTTCAAGGAGCACAACTGAACTGGAATGAACGGACACTTCCTGTTGCTGATTTGACGGTCCTTGCTGGAGGTACTGGGTTTTGCCTTGCCCGGAATAGCCGATGGTCTTTTCCTGGGACGGTTGTTACTGTTGAAAATTCAGAAGTGTTTTTCCATATAGAAAAAATTATTCCCCTTACTGGCTTGGCAATTTACACAGGGGGACGGATTAGCAAACTCTTACTGAAATGGCTATCATCTGATGTAATGAAAGAGGCTGTCTTTATCCATGCAGGGGACTACGATCCGGTTGGACTTCAGGATTTTCTTCGCCTCAGTATGGCATGCCCCGGTCGCGTTACCCTTTACGAACCGGATAATTTGGAAGTGCTATTTGCCCGCTATGCAAATCACGAAAGGTTGGAAGATCAGTCTAAAGTGCTTTGTACCCTTAGAACTTGCAGTGATGATGTGATTCTTAAACATTTAAAATTGATGGATAAGTATAATGGAGGAGTGGATCAGGAGGCTCTGCTTTCAGATCTTTGATTGCCAATAAAAATGAATTAATTCTTTTGCTAAAAAAGGTCACCGATATTTATTCTAACAAGAGAAATGCTGACGGATAAACCGCAGATTTTTGAAGTTATGGGGAAATTTTTACTGTCCTATATTAAAATAGGAGTTTAGCTTTTAATTTAACAAAGGAGATTTAAATGTCATTTCGTATATCCCCTTTTTGGTGGCCGGTTTTAGGTGTCGCATCCCCTATTATCCTTCCATTCCTTTCAGTTAAAAACAAACGATTTAAGAAAAATTGTGGCTATGCATTGGATCTAAACAAAGACCGCCTAAACAATGCTGAACCTTTTGAGTTGCCAGAGCTTGAGTTCTTAGAATTGACAATCTTAGTAGAAGAAAAAGCGGAAGAGGGGTATTTA
>QMMZ01000103.1 GCA_003647525.1 Deltaproteobacteria bacterium
AAGAAAAAGACATGATGCTCACGGTATGGCTGACTCTGCCTGTAGCGGAGGTCGTCAAGGCCGGAGAATTGGCTATCGACGAGCCTGATGCCAGGGGAGCGCTAAAGGGACAATTCCGCTATATTCCTGAATATCTGGAGAATCCGAAAGCCTTCCCGCTTGACCCGCTGCATTTACCGCTGTCTGCGGATACCATTGATGCAGATCGGCCCCATGCAGGAGTCCATGGTGTTTTTGAAGATAGTCTTCCGGACGATTGGGGCCGCAGGCTCCTGGTCCGTCGCTACAAGCTGGGCCGCAAAGACCAACGAATCCCACAGTTGTTACGCTTGTCAGGAAACCAGGGTTTGGGGGCCTTGAGTTATTTGGAAGAAGGCCGGCCGGACTTGAAAACGACAGGAGTTCCTCTTCGTCACCTTCAGGAACTGGCGCTGCTGGCGGAAAGATTCGAGCAGGACGGAGCCGTAGACGACGATGAACTTTCCATGTTGTTTCAGGCAGGCAGTTCACCGGGCGGGGCCAGACCCAAGGCACTTATCAAGGATGAAAGCGGCGCATACCTGGCAAAATTTGCCAGTGCAAGGGATCAACTGGACGTCGTAAGCCTGGAAGCTGCTGTTATGGAACTTGCCCGCAAGGCAGACATCGAAACAGCCGATAGCAGGCTTTTAGCGTTGGGTTCCAGAAAATGCCTTTTGGTGAAACGGTTCGATATCAACGAGGCCGGCGGTCGTAATCACCTGGTCAGCATGCAGTCACTGCTCAAGGCCGATGGATATTACTATGCTGGCTACAGGGACATGGCAGAAGTAATTAGGCATGTATCTGCTTTACCTGCGCGGGATCTTCACAAGCTTTACAGGCAGATGGTGTTCAATGCAATGATCGGCAATACCGATGACCACCTGAAAAATTTCCTTATGCTACACGATGATGAAGGCTGGAGACTGAGCCCTGCATTCGACCTGGTGCCAAACATAGGTTTTAACAGGGAACATGTGCTGCGTATCGGATACGATAACAGGCCGCCTGATCTTGAAACACTCCTGCAGGAGGCCGGGCATTTCGGGTTAAAACGACGACAACAGGCCAGGGAAGTAGTAATGGAGGTTCATAAAGCTGTTTTGGAATGGAACACAGTTTTCGCAGCACGTAATGTGCCGGAAAAGGATGCCGAAAGTATCGGTAGAGATATCAGCCGACGGCTGGAAAAATGTTTGATATAGCGCCACTTCTCAAGGCAGTGCTTGCCTAACTGCCACCGACATCCAGGGCCATTCCGTTTTGTTTGAGTTCATATCCGTCAGGGTCAAGATGCGTCTCAACACCATAAATTTTCCCATGCCTTTTGGGGAAAATTTTTGAAAAGGGAAAAACAATTCCCATTTATATCAAAAACTTAAACCAACTCTAAAAATATTTTTATATTGAAATAAGTTTGCAACATATTGATATGTCAGTCTTTTGTTGTTGCCAAAATCCCATTTTTAATCTTATATCGAAAACTCAGTAAAATACTTGACTGCTTTGTTAAACTGGCATAATTATTTAAAAATATGTAGCCGTTCACGGCTTGAAACTTGAAATTGGAAAGTAGCAATTTGGGAGAGATTAAAATAGAAACTTGAAATTGGGAAGAACAGTACAAAAGCATGAAGGCCAAATTTTTAATTTCTAATTTCAACATTCCGTGAACGCTTACTATAATAATATGCACTTATATCTTTGGAGAATAACTATTATATGCCTTTTTCAATTGCTCTGGCCGGAAAAGGAGGTACAGGCAAAACTACAATAGCCGGCATGCTGATAAAATATTTGGTGCTCAAGGGAAAAATCCCTGTACTTGCAGTAGATGCGGATTCAAATGCAAATCTAAACGAAGTGCTTGGCCTTGAGGTTAAAGATACACTTGGGAATGCCCGTGAAGAAATGAAAAAAGGAAAAGTCCCCAGCGGTATGACCAAAGATGTCTTTATGTCAATGAAACTGGAACAGGCTATTGTTGAAACCAAAGGATATGATCTAATTGTTATGGGACAACCTGAAGGAGCGGGTTGTTACTGTGCTGCAAATAATCTTCTAACAGGATTTCTTGAACGGCTCACAGGCAACTATCCTTATATAGTAATGGATAATGAGGCCGGCATGGAGCATATCAGCCGTTTGACAACAAGAAACGTTGATGTTCTGCTTATTGTTTCCGACACATCAAGGCGAGGACTTCAAACAGCTATTAGAATTAACCGACTTGCAGATAAATTAAATATAGGGGTTTCAAACAGCTATCTGATTATTAATAAGGTAAAGGAGAAACCATCTGAAGTTGTATTTGATATGATTCAAAATAATGGTATTGAAATCGCTGGAACAATACCTGATGATAGTATGCTTTACGAATATGACTTGAATGGAATCCCTACTATTAAAATGCCTAATGACAATAAGGCTGTTAAAGCGGCATTTGAAATATTTGATAATATTATTAATTAAGAGGCAATTATGAATAAAACCGGCTTGTTATATGATGAAAGATATTTGCTTCACGATACCGGCCCATACCATCCTGAGGTTCCTGCAAGGCTGAAAGCTATTTATAGCGGAATAAAAGACGCGAATCTTCTCTCCATGCTAACCTTGATAAAGGCAAGCAGCGCGGAACTTAAGTGGATAGAAACCGTGCATGAGAGAGAGTATATTAATCGCTTTAAAGAAGCTTGTCTCGCAGGAAAAAAGATATTCGACAGTCCGGATAATCAGATGTGCTCTGAAACTTATGATACAGCCCTGCTTGCAGTGGGAGGCATTCTTGATACAATAGATCTGGTCATGAAAAACAAAATTGATAATGCCTTCTGTGCTGTAAGACCTCCAGGGCATCATGCTGAAACTAACAAAGCTATGGGGTTCTGCTATTTCAACAATGTTGCAATTGCTGCAAGGTATCTTCAAAAAGAATGGAATATTAAAAAAGTCGGAATCGTTGATTTTGATGTCCATCATGGTAATGGGACTCAACATATTTTTGAAGAAGATCCATCTGTATTTTATTATTCAATTCATCAGCATCCCTCATTTGGATACCCGGGGACCGGCCGAGAATTTGAAAAGGGCTCAGGGCCCGGCTATGGATTTACATTAAACTCTCCTGTCTTGCCGGACCAGGGAGACAGTGAATACAAGGGATTTTTTGAAAATGATCTTTTCGCTGCCTTTAAAACATTCAAGCCTGAAGTTATTATTGTATCTGCAGGTTTTGACGCTCATGTTGATGATGATATGTCAGATATCAGGTTGTCAACGGAAGGCTTTTCATGGATAATGGAAAAAATAGTCAAAATGGCAGGCATTTATTCTAACGGTAGATTAATTTCTGTGCTGGAGGGAGGATATTCCCTTAAACGTCTTCCTGAGCTGGCAAAAAATCATGTTGAAATTCTATTAAATAGTTAAGTTGTTTGGAGGATAAAATGTTTGTCAGCCAATCGATGACCAGGGAGGTCATCACAATTAACAAAGATGCTGATATTTTTGAAGCAAAAGATAAAATGACCAAACACCGCATACGTCATCTTCCGGTAGTGGGGAAGGATAATCGTATTGTAGGGATTGTTTCAGATCGTGATATAAGAAGCGCTCTTCCCTGCAGTCTATTAAAAGATTACGATACAGGAAAAACAAGGGAAAGACTCTTGGAGTTTAAGATTAAAGATATCATGATAATTGATCCCTTTACTGTCTCTTTGTCATATACCATTCAAGATACCCTTCTACTTATGCAGAAAACACGCGTTGGAGCATTCCCTGTTGTAGATAAACAAGGCAGAATTAAAGGCATCGTCTCTACTCGTGACCTTTTACGCTCATTTATCAATGTTCTGGGTATAGGAGAACCCGGAACTCTATTATGTATTATTGCAGAAGAAAAAATCGGTCAGTTGAAAAAAATTGTTGATGCTATAACCGAGGAAAATATTTCTTTTGGCAGCGTTCTTGTAGCCAGATACTGGGATGAAGGCAAGAGAGCCGTTTTCCCGTATCTTTTAACTAAAAAGGTGAGTCACGTGAAAAGAAAACTCAAGAAAATGGGTTACACTCTTCTCGACCCAACAGAATGGTATATCGACCAGATATCTCAAGATAAATAAGTGCCTAAAGTGAGCTAAAGTATATTAAAGTGCCTAAAGTTAAGGAATACTGCCATTTTTATATATTTCTTAAGGAACGTGGACGAAATAACTTCCACAAGTAGGCGCATAAATTTGGGTTATCAATTAGCACGCCGAAGGCGTACCATAACTTTAGGCATTTTAGGCACTTTAGCTCACTTTAGGCACTTTTTACTCATCTATACTATCAAGTTAGCACCCTTAATGCCAAATGCCAGAGGGTAAAATGTATATTAAATGCTGGGGATCAAGAGGTTCCATCCCTGTATCAGGGAAAGATTATATTAAATACGGCGGCGATACAACCTGTTTAGAAATAAGAAGCAAAAGCAATGATATAATTATCGTTGATACCGGCACCGGAATTCGAAGGCTTGGGAACCAGTTAATAAAAGAAAGTCTATATAAATATAATATTATCTTCACACATGCCCACTGGGATCATATAATGGGCTTCCCTTTTTTTAAACCGCTTTATTCCAAACATGCCGAATTTCGAATGCACGGATGCCCATTTCACGGTGACTTTGTAAAAAATATGCTTTCAAAAATTATGGCCTCGCCTTATTTCCCTGTACGGGATTCTGATTTAAGGGCAAAAATATCCTATGAAGAGGCATGTAAAACAAAATTTGAAATAGGATCAGTCACAATAATACCCATCCCCATCAGTCATCCTAACCGGGGTAGTGGATATAAATTCATTGAAGACGGAAAATCTTTTGTTTTTCTTACAGACAATGAACTGGGTTTTATCCATCCTGGAGGTCTGGAGTATAAAGAATATCTTGAATTCTCTTATGAAGCGCATCTGCTTATTCACGATGCAGAATATACACCTGATGAATATAAAACAACCATTGGATGGGGACACACGGCATATACCGATGCGCTTGATCTTGCTTTTGAAGCCGGACTAAAGAAATTGGGGCTTTTTCATATTAATCAGGAAAGAACTGATAGTGAAATGGATAAAATCGTTGAAGATTGTATGAAAAGCATAGCTGAAAAAGACCATAAGTTTGAATGTCTCGCAGTAACTAGCGACATGAGTTTCGTTTTATAAATTATCGCACCTTCGTGCGGACATAAGTGCCTAAAGTTAAGGAATGCTGATAAAAACCGTTTCATTAACCCCACCCTCTTTACAAGATAATACCGCGGATGCTGAACGGCTGATAATGGCCATAAAATCTCATCTTAGGACAAATACTGTTGACATTGATCTTTATTTATTAAGGCAGCTTCCTGGTCTTCTCAGGAAGTGGAACTATAATGTCCGCTGTATCTTTTTAAAAGACCGCACAAGATGGATTCTTACAGGTATCACCAGCTCAACAGATACAATTCCCATTGCAGGTCTGGCTATTGACCTGGGCACCACAAAAGTTGTTCTACGTATCATAGACCTTTCAACAGATACAATTCTTGCTGAACATACCTTTGACAACCCCCAAATAGCCGTTGGGCCCGATATATTAACCAGAATACATTACTCTGATCATGATGAAGGGCTGAAAAATATAAACAGACTGATTATAGACGGTCTCAATCAAATGATTGAGAAATCGTGCAGCTCATGCAAGATCAGGCCTGATAATATATACGCTGTTTCTGTAGCAGGCAATACCGCTATGACTCATTTTTTCATGGGGCTCAATCCATATTGGATAATACGCGAACCATATATTCCTGTCATAAACAAGCCCTGCCTTATTAAAGCAAAAGAATTTGGCATTAATGTTAACCCTCTTGCAAGAGTTATTATATTCCCAAATGTCGGCAGTTACTTTGGAGGCGACCTGATAGCAGGTATTCTTTTCTCGGGCATTGATAAAAAAGAAGACGTATCCATTTTAGTAGATGTCGGGACAAATGCAGAGGTCTTACTCGGTAATAAATATTGGCTTATAGCATGCGCCGGTGCGGCAGGCCCCGCTCTCGAAGGCGGTGTTACCAGGATGGGGATGCTGGCTGGTCCCGGTGTTATTGATCGGATTACAATTGACCCGGTTACTTTTAACATTAAAGCTCATACAATAGAGGATGAGCCTCCTAGGGGAATCTGCGGATCAGGACTTATAGACCTTGCAGCCTGTCTCTTTCTTTACGGCATTATCGACATCCGCGGCAAGTTTGTGCCATCAATGTGCGGTAACAGGCTGAAAGATAAAGATGGTATGAAATACTACGTGGTAGTGCCTGCAAGCGAATCCGGAACAGGGTCTGATCTTATAATCAGCCAGGCGGATCTTGACAGCCTGATAAGATCTAAGGCCGCAATGTATACAATACTTGAAACAATTACTTCTTCGGTAGAAATGTCGCTTAAGGATCTTTCTACATTTTATGTGGCAGGCACCTTTGGTTCTTATATCAATCCCAAATCAGCTATTTCCATTGGAATGCTTCCCGACTTGCCTATTGATAGCTACAAATCATTAGGTAACAGTTCATTAGGTGGAGCAACAATGGCAATTAGATCAAATGATTGCCTGAATGAAATTGATAATATCAGAGATAAAATAACCTATTTGGAATTAAACGTAAATCAGGATTTTATGAACAGATTCAGTGCCGCCAAGTTTCTCCCTCATACGGATAACTCTCTTTTTCCTTCAGTTAAACATAGCCGTTCACGGCTTGAAACTTGAAATTGGAAAGTAGAAATTAGCGACAACTGATTTTTTATCCAGTTCACCTTCATTGAAAACATTATTGATATGCTTACCAATAGTTTTAATATCTCTA
>QMMZ01000104.1 GCA_003647525.1 Deltaproteobacteria bacterium
CCGTCTCCATGAAGAACTACGACCTTGTTCAGCTTTTCTGCAAGTTTGGCGCATATATCAGGATTTTTTTCGATTATTTTTGTATAGACAGGCTTATCATCAAGCAAAACGGCCAGCCTTGCTCCTATTCGGCCTCCTCCAACAATCAAAACCCTTTTAACGGGTTCTGCATATTTATCGAATATCCTAAGGGTATCCAGGATCTTGTCCTCTTCACTGATGAAATATACCAGATCTCCAGGCATAAGCCTGTCATCGCCGCTTGGGATTATAAGTTCTTCATCCCTTATAAGCGCGGCAATAAGAGGGCCTTGTTTGCCAAGAATTGCAGAAATTTCATCAAGGCGTGAACCTGCCAGCCGCGCTTCCTTGTCTAAATTTATACCTATAAATTTGACACGGCCGTTTGCAAATTTTCCAACATCAACCGCACCGGGCATGTTCATAAGCCTGTCGATTGTTTTCACAACCTCGATTTCCGGATTGATTAAAGTGTCTATGTGAGGTGCATGATCTCGAAAAATGGCATGGTATTTATCAAAGTCGGCATTTCGTATACGCGCCAGTTTTTTTGTATATGGCGAAATGATATTTGCCACCAGGCATGCCACCAGGTTTGTTTCGTCGCTGTTTGTTACGGCAAGGAGTATCTCTGCTTCTTTTATTCCCGCATCTTCAAGTGATACAGGACTGCTGCCGGATCCTATTATAACCTGAACGTCTATATTATCGGAAATACGACGAATAGCGTCACTATCCTTATCAATCACCACAACGTCCTTATTTTCATGTGAAAGCCGGCTTGCTACGTGAAAGCCAACCTCTCCTGCGCCGACAATTACAACTTTCAACTGGTTTACTCCTTTAATTATTTTTCACGTCATTATGCAATAATCTATAATCAATAGTCAATCAAAAGCCTTTTGACAATATATTTATTATGTATATCAAACCCAGCTATAATCACCTACCACGCCCATAGGACGTGGTTTGATGAAGACCCCTCGAGGGGGTCTGAAAACATCGTTATGCAAAGTTTTTTAGAAAAATCAAATACTTTATAACAACCGATTTAGGATTCTTGTTTTGCAGCACTCTTGCTCCAAAAATTCAATTTCAGGATCAAAAACTTTGCAGTTTATTTTTGAATACAAGCGTAAAATATTCAAAAACTTTATTCGTAAATCGGTTAAAGAAAGTTTAACGCAAAATTACAATATTTTTTGTATATTCATCACAATTGTATATGGGGGTAAATCATTCTCGCTGGAATTGTCAAACTTTTCGGGTCGCTCGGGCGGAGCCCGAGGTTTAATTAAGGACAATTAAATCTACAGCAAATTTGGGCGCAAATTCTACCAAGTTATTTTTTGCCGAGCCCTAAGATCGGAAAAACCAGGCTGACTTTTCTTCCCTACTATATGACTATCAGGTTGCTTTATTTTATGAGTTATTCATGAAAATTTCGCGTTAACTATTGGCAGCGAAAGTATAATTACCCTTAAAAAATTCCTCTACATACCAGTCTATCTGGCGGTCATCAGACAGTACCATGTCCAGAAGGCGGACAGATCCGAGCAACCTGCCTATCATGTCCAGTTTTTTCCCAATAAGATCCTGATCAAACTTTTTTAATTCACCCCTGACCATATCGCCTTTTTGTTCTACCTTGAACAACAGCTTTTTGAGAATTAATGTAATGAGAGTTGCCCTTCTGGACCTCCTGCCTATGTCGGCAGCTCCTCCTTTGAAATAGAAGGTTATGTAGTTATCATTAACAACAGGCCCGCAATATGTATCGATTGTTGCGAAGTGGTATCCCAGGCGTGAATTGAAATTTAAGTATTCTCCTGAAATGACAGCGTAATTTGGCCCTCCCATGCGGCCTTCTTTTAATGGGTCCCGAAATACCGATTCTGCAACAATAGAAGCAAACCCGCCCCAGTTTATTCCTACATCGCCGGACCACTCTATGCCTTTGTGAGTCATTCCATTTAGCAATGCTTTGAAAGGTACGGAAATTACATCTTCTTTTTGTGCTTCGCGTGCTTCAGGATCTATCGAAAGACCGCCTCCCAGGTCAATGACGTGAATACTCAGAGGTAAAGAGCTATAAAGGCGGATAGCAATATTTTCTTTAGATTTAATATCATCACTGATCCAGAACATTTTACGCATTGACATCTCATGCGCAAAACGGATTATATCGTGGATTGTCTGGCAGGAATCCGGATTAAAATTATCCTGCTTGGGATCTAAAAGATTTAAAGGTGCAATCTTTTTCAGGGCTGCCTGGGCCGCCTTGTATGTTGGGCTCCCCTTCATTGGATTGATAGCTTTTTTTTCCTTTAAAAGCTTTTCTACCTTTCCTTTATAAACGACTCTGTTGGTAGCATCGACTGTAATCTCGTCGCTATGTTCAATTACAGAGGTGGCATTATACGTTCCTACAAGTGTGGGTATTTGAAATTCTCTGGCAACAGAAGCCATGTGTCCTGCAACGCTTCCCACATCGGTAACGATTGCCCTGGCACGTCCCATTACAGGAACATAGCGGGGTGATGTTTGATGAGCTATCAAAATAGCGCCTTTGGGTATATCATAAAGATTGTGATCTGATTTCAAAACATAGGCGAGACCTGAGGCGGTCCCCTCTGAAGCTGATGCGCCGCCTTTAATCAAGACGGCGTGATCAGCAAGCTTTTTTTCGGAGACATCTGAACATGTTGTCGGCGTTTCAACAGGAATAAACTTTAATGACTTCTTCAAAGGCCGCGCCTGCAATATGTAGAGCCTGTTTTGCTTGTCTATGGCCCACTCAATGTCCAGAGGAACGCCATAGTGACTTTCCAGTTTTAAACCATAGCCAACCAGAGTCTTTATCTGCTCAGGCTCAAGACACGCTTTGTCCTTCAAGTCATCGGCTACAGCTTCATCCTTTGTTCCTCCTTCTACATCGGTTTTGCAAATGGTTCCTTTGGTAGCGATTTCTGATTTTTCAATTTGTCCATTCTGTTTATTTACCTGGTAAAAGTCGGTGGCAGTTGAGCCATCCACCGCGCTGACCCCTAATCCCCATACGGCACTGATCATAATGACCGCATGGCGGCTGTCATTCGGGTCAATAGTATACATAACACCACTGACTTGAGCGTCTACCATTATTATACAGGCCACGCTCATGATTACATCCTGATCCAGATATCCCCTGCTGCGGCGGTAGTAAAGAGCCCTCGGATTAAAAGTGCTTGCCACAACTTCTTTGTATGCAAGTATGAAATTTTTTTCGGTTACGTTTAAAACTGTGGAGTGCTGGCCGGCAAAACTGGCTTCAGAATCTTCACTGGTTGCGCTGCTTCTGACAGCGAGCCTTATATCTGAACCCAATTTATGCTTAAGTTCAATGGCTGCATTGTGCAATTCTTTTTTTAGATCATCCGGTAGTTCAGCATTCAATATAAGAGACTTAATTTCCGGGCTGATTTTCAGAAGTGTCTCGGTATCATTGACATCGAGACCTCTCAATTTGTTGTCTATCAATTTTGAAAGATCGTTATGATCAAGAAAGTGCTGGCAAGCATAAGCTGTCACCGCAAAACCCTGCGGCACGGGAAGATGAGCCCTGTTATATACTTCACCTAAATTGGCTGCCTTGCCTCCGACTTCAGCCATGTTGTCCCGGCTTAACATAACAAGTGGAAGAACCAGGTTTGTTTTATCAAGTTTTTTCTTTTGCTCTAAATCTTTAAGTATGGCAGTGCCTATTTTTTCAGTAACATCAAAGAGCCGTGGATATTCTCCCCCTGAGAGTGCATTCAGGTCTTCAACAATACTGTAAACCTCGCCTATTAATATTTCAGACTGGATAAACACATAGGCCAGGGTAAAAGGCTTGTCCCTATAAAAGATATGCTCAAGATCGGTGATTATTTCAAGAGCCCGGTTGTTTGAAATTAGTAGTTTTTTAAAACATTCATACTTTCGTTTAAATATGCTTCCGTCAGGCGAAATGCGGTCACCGATTTTACTCTTTCTGAACAATTCAAAAAATTTAAACATAAAAAATCCTTTACAGCAGCAGGAGCCTTTTGCCCTTGCTCGATGTCAAATGTAACTCGATCACCCTCATTAAGGGATTTAAAACCAGATGTATTGATTCCTGAATGATGAACAAATACATCCGGACCATCTTCCTGTTCAATGAATCCAAAACCTTTTTTGGTCATTAAACCATTTCACAATTCCATTAGCCATAGTGACAATCTCCTTTCAAAAAAATCTAATGGTTTCAAACTTCAGGTTGTTGCCACTTTGACAAATAAATCTTTCCCTAAGAACGAAACCGGTATGCAATAAACGACACGTTTATAAAAATAAATTAGTTCCTGTCCTAAAAGTATTTTTTTTAATGCTGGCAATAGTTTCAGCTTATTTACCGATGTGAAGAATTGTGAAAAAGCTATTAGCTGTTAGCTATTAGCTGCTAGCTGAATGTGTTATCTGTTTGATTTTTTAAGCTAAAGGCTAATTGCTAAAGGCTAATTGCTAAAAGCTAACTGCTAAAAATTTTTGATTTGAGAATAGTATCCAACTGACTATAATTTCTGGTGTTTTGAGTTTTCGTCCAGACACTAAATTAAGATCGTTAAGCTTTCCCCCAAAAAGAATTTATTTTACTATTCTAACATTGGCTGCCTGTACTCCGTGACGTGTTTGCTTTATTTCAAATGTTACTTTATCGGATTTTTGCAACACAAAAAAACCATGGTCTTTGATGCTATTGCTGTGCATAAAAATATCCCCATCGTTTTCGGTTTCAATAAAACCATAGCCTTTTTTCTCATTATACCATTTAACCGTTCCCTCTTTCATTATATAACCCACCTCACAAAAGCATCTTTAAAAATAAGATATTATAAAGATGAATTTAATTGATAACTTTTTATGTTTTTTATCTAAACTTAAGCGATTTTTTTCGAAGAAATGTGCCAAGGTCTTGATGCGCAAGAAATTGGTGCAGGTCGAGTAAAAAATAGCTCAATTTAGGTCTAAGTACATCATAATCCCAAATCAGAATCTATATCGCCAGACTGTAGCAATTTTTTTATTAATATCATAAATTCTGAATAATATCAAACAATCTCTAATAAATAATAGGAAAACGTCAAAGTCGGTGCTAACGCTTTAATATTAAGAGTTTCTTGGGACTTCAAAATCCGAAATCCGAATATAGCCTGATCTTATAAAAATGGTCGAAACAATAGCACATTAAATCAAGTGTTTACTTCTGTCAAGACTCCTGTACTGAATTGCCTCGGAAATGTGGTCAATCTTTATATGGTTTTCAGCTTCAAGATCTGCAATAGTTCTGGCAATTTTAAGTATTCGGTTGTATGCCCGGGCGGAAAGGCCAAGTTTATCTATGGCTGATTCCAGAAGGCTGCAAGATGCATCATCAATTTTACAATAGTTTTTTATCTGGCGAGAATTCATTTGAGCGTTGCAGTATATTTTTGATCTATCAAATCTTTTAGCCTGAAGTTTGCGGGCTGCTGAAACCCGGTTTCTGATATTTTCAGATGACTCTGAATTAAATTTTCCCATAAGATCCCTGTATGCTACGGCAGGCACTTCCACATGAATATCTATTCTGTCCATAAGAGGGCCTGAAATTTTTGATCTATACCTGTGGATCTGCTGATACGAACACCTGCATTCATGCTTTGGGTCAGAAAAATAACCACACGGGCATGGATTCATTGCAGCAACCAGCATAAAACTTGAAGGATAGGTAATTGTTGAAGAAGCGCGTGAAATAGTTACTGTTTGATCTTCTAAGGGCTGTCGAAGAACTTCTAATACATGCTTTTTAAATTCTGAGAGTTCATCCAGAAAGAGTACGCCATTATGAGCCAGGCTGACTTCTCCTGGCCTTGGAACCTGACCGCCGCCTATTAAACCTGCATCTGATATTGTATGATGAGGGGACCTAAAAGGTCTTTTTGTAACAAGCGCCTGGCCTTTTGCAAGCATTCCAACTACAGAAAATATTTTTGTGGTTTCAATGGATTCGTCAAATGTTATTGGAGGTAGTATGCTGGCAAGACGTTTTGCAAGCATAGTCTTGCCTGCTCCTGGAGGTCCGATCATGATAAGGTTGTGTCCACCCGCTGCTGCAACTTCCAAAGCCCTTTTTACATGTTCCTGGCCCTTTACCTCGGAAAAATCCACATCAAATTTGTTATTTCCGTCAAATATAGCAGAAATATCTGTTAGTTCGGCTGGAATTTGAGAGAATCCACGGAAAAAATTTACTACCTGAGATAGAGTTTTTACCGGATAAACCGAAATCCCTTTTACTACAGATGCTTCCTTGCCATTATCATAAGGAACAATTATCCCTTCATAGTTTGCTGTTTTTGCAGCGATAGCCATGGGAAGTGAGCCTTTTACAGATTTAATACGACCATCCAGTGAGAGTTCGCCTAAAATGAGGTAGTTGGAAATAACTTTTTGGGGAATAATGTTAGTTGCAGCTAATATACCTAATGCTATAGGCAAATCAAAACCTGTACCTTCCTTTTTAATATTTGCCGGGGCTAAATTGACAGTTATCCTGTCATCAGGAAAAATGAAGCCTGAATTGTTAATAGCGGATTTAACCCTCTCTTTGCTTTCTTTTACAGAAGCTTCAGGAAGTCCTACAGTGGTAAAAGTAGGAAGACCTTGCATTATATCAATCTCGACTTCTATCAAATATGCATCTATCCCGATAACAGCGCTGCTTAAAACTTTTGCGAGCAATCTTTCCCCCCTACTTAGGGCTCGGTCAAAAATAACTTGGCATTTTTGCATCCCGACTTCACCATATTTTTAACCGATCTTCAATCGCAAAAGTCCTCGAAATAGCTCGC
>QMMZ01000105.1 GCA_003647525.1 Deltaproteobacteria bacterium
CTCCACATTTGTTATACATTCTGGTATGTTTTATCTACATCTTCCAAAAATTCAGATATATAAATGCGCAATTCGTCTAATTTATCTTTATCTGCCAATGAATCTTTTTTTGCCACGATATTTAAGCAAGACTCAACATCATTTCTCAAATCTTTTGCAGTAAACATACATACGCAACAAATATCGAAAAGAGCATTATCTCTTGTTTCTATTTCATCATCTTGAGCAAACCAATAAGTGTACCAATGCCCGCTACCTCTACTTCCCCATCTGCTATAGCTCATATTATCTTTCCCTGTATAACGTTTCAACTAACTTGCCAGGGATGCTCTCGGCGTAGCGACAGCGAAGCCGAGAGTATTCCTGGTCAAGTTGAGTGCATGGTTATAAAAAAGTATCTAATGCCTTACCGTACTTAAAACAAGCTATATCTTTTATAGGGCTTAAGGAATAAACATATTTAGGCTGTAGCATAAGCAAGCGCATATTAAATGTAATTATCAATCTCTTTATAAGGTCTTCGTCAAATTGGAAATCAGGTAAAGCACATATCCATAACGTTTGGGGACTCAAAGACATTTCTATAAATGATATTGAAGTAGAATGGGATTTCGAGACTTCTATAATTACAGGAAGATTCGATGTAAAAAATTCAAAAGGATCATGTGTCTTAACAATTTGCCAATTTTGAACAAATTGATCATTTAATGAAAGAGTATCTTTTAAGAAGTCATACAATCTTATTCGAGGATAGTTGTAATTAAACTCTGATTTTTTAAAAAATTTATACGCATGCTCCCATCTGTCTTGCTTTCCCCATTTTTCAATACAATCATTAACAACATCTTGAAGAATCTGTTCTCCTTCATTTTCTATGGTATTAATTCTTTGAGGATTCCGCTCAAATAATAAAAGAACAAAATTTAACCATGTTTTCTTTTCTTCAAGTGATAAACCAATTACTCCGTTGGTTATCATTTTTTTTAGTACCTTAGAAGCATCTGTATCCAAGTTGACTAGTTTCTGCTCAACAATATATTTATCATCATCTTTTATCCCTGAGAAGTCCTTTGATTTTAAAGTATTTAAATTTGGTTCATACCCTGTATTTTTTGGCGCTATTCTTCCCCCTACAACTTTTTCATCAATTTTTTTATAATACCATAATTTTTTATCTTTTCCGCTAATCCATGAATTTAAATAAAAAACGGGGACATAATGATGATCGATGGGATTATTTTTCATATTTTTATAACAAGTAATTATATACTTCCCAATAACATTACTTTTGTGATGTTATTTGTCTCAATGTTTGGTGTAGCTTGCGAGTGAGATTCCACAACATACCTGAAAAGCGCTCAAGGGGTGTCTATTAAAGTCGTAGAATTTTGGTTTGGACGATAGCTTTTCGCTTACCCGCCTAAGACTACTTTCTGATGGGCCAGATCCAGGTGGTTTACCATGGCCTTTATTTTCAACCGGGCCTCACGATCACCTTTTTCTGCCAGGATTTTTGCCATCTCTTCCTGTATTTCGGTCTCCGGCGGTTTCCAGCCATATGCTTTGGCGTGGAAATGGATCAGTTTTTCAGACACGGTTTCCCATTCTTTGCTTGATAGATCGTGCAGGCGATAAATGTTTAAATTCTGCCAGGACTCAGCGTAATTTTCTTCAAAATAGGGGAATTCCTGTTCATTGCGAAGATATACACGGTCGTAGTCTTCCCCCTGAACCCGCGTAAAGAAGTCGTCGGTAAAGGCGAAAATGGGATAGAGTCCGGGCAGAGGAGAGGCAGACGAAAAGAATTGATTCAAAATAGTGTAGCTTTTCCGGCGCACGTTGATGCGCAACTGGGCAATGGATTCACCTTCATCAAACAGCAGAACCCAGCCTTTAAACCCTGTTTTTTGAAACATGGCTGACAGGCCGCATATTGCCTTAAAATATGGTTCCCATCCTTTGCAGACCAGGGATGCGTCTTTGTAAAATGGAACCTGTCGGTACTTCATGGCATGACGGAGACGAAACACGGGCAGGCTGTTTCCGTTCAGGGCATTGGCAAGGAGCCATGGAAACTCGCGGGGCCGGAATGTGATATGTTTTTTCAAGCCTTTTTGCCGGTTGGAAAGCGGTATGTTATCCTGCGCCATGGCCGTTAAAATGGCTTTGAAAAAATGAGGCATGGATTCCGGGATGATGTCCAGCGGCCCGGCGCTGTTATTTTTCCAGGATATTTTTTGTTTGCCGGTCAGGTCTTTCCACCATTTTACCAGGGATGACTCGCTATCCGGAAAAGAAATTTGACTTACCAGGGCATGGTAAACCTGCCGGAAGTCATAAAACGGAATTTCCCTGGGATCAAGGTTGATCTGACTAATAACGAACCCCTGTGCCAGGGCCCGTTGACGAATATAGGTAAGACTATGGGATTTACCCTGGCCATAGGCGCCGCAGACACAAAGATGAGTGGATTCATTTTTCTCCAGGGTTTTAACGCCGTGGTCAAATATACTGTTTAATTGCGCTTCATGGGCAGTTAACAGCCTGACACCAAAGGGATCGAAAAGCCCCTCCCGCAAGCGTTCCACCGCCCGTCTGAGTTTGAAATTGCCGGCGCTTTCCAGCAACTGGATAAAATTGGCCTTATCCATTGGTTACTTATCCCAACTGGGTTGCAGTTGTTCCATCTTCTCTTGTTCCATTTCTTGCTGACTGGAAACGATATGCTCGGTAAGATCAAGTGTCTCTGCCGGATCTTTGCCTTGTTCGGCCATATCCAGGATTCGAATGACCTGTTTGACAAAAAGCCGTACCTCGCTCAAGAGCCCCATCTTCTCCTGATTTTTACAGATATCCTCAAGAAGCTTGTCCGGCACAGACTCTGCAGCGTTCCAACGATAAGATATCTCGTGAATACGACGCAATGACTGCCCCAGATCGACCAACTCTCCGGATTTCAACGGCGTTCGATGCAGATCAATCAAAACCCCGCGATAATTCAGGCGCTTCTGCTGACCGATGGAACGGACACGGCTCCATAACGCATCGTAGGATTTAAATCCCTTTTCAGACAGCAATACGTCCGGGATAATGGAAAAAAAGATATGGAAATACTCAGCCTGTTCGGTATTGTCTATCAGCAGCCGCACGTTCTCGTAAGCTGCGTTGCGCACTGAGGCTGACTGGGCGATGACCGTCTCCAGTTCATCTAACAGCAGAATAAATCCTTTATAGTTCAGATAACGCAAAAAGGCATTCAGGGAATTTAGCATCTGCTTGCTGTTGGCCTTGTTCACTACTTCAAAAATTCCGAAGGGCTTAAGTTCCCGTTTGGTTGCTTTGCCTGCCTCGAACCAGTGGAAGATGATCTCCCGGTTTGCGGTGCGATCTTCTTTATGTTCTCCTTCCATTAATGGCAAGAAACGATTATGCGCCAGGGCCACAAGCGCATTGGCAAAATTTACGTTCATGCCCGGCAAATTACGTAAGGTTTCGGCCAGATCAGCAATTTGCTCTGTTGAAGGAGGAGTGTCATTTTGAACCAGACTGTCCAGCCATTGGCTCAGGAGATTTCGAATTCCAATGCCCTCAAAACGTCCGCGAAGCTGACGCGTAATAGATTGATAGACGGCTTCAAATTTGTGAATAGGCACTTCCCGTGTCAACACGACAAAAGAGACGGCAAACCCCTGTTGCAACGCAAGATGACGAATTATTGACATAAAATGAGTCTTGCCGTCACCGTAATCACCACTGAGAAAGCGGACTTTGGCCCCGCCTTCGGCAATATAATTTTTCAGATCATCCTCAATAAAAGTGAGCCAGTTATCGCGGCCGACAGTAAAAAAAGGCACATAATCGGCCGGCACGCTCCCTTTTCGAAGTTCTTCAATAATTGATCTGGCCTGAAATGGTTCTAACTGATCAATTTCTTTCATAGGTATCATGTTTCATTCTCCAGAAACGAAATTCCTGAAATCTGCCGACGTTCGCCATTGCTGTCAATAAGCCAGAGGGAATAATTACGCCCCGGATCCAGCCTCAACTTCTTGCCGTTCGAAGCTCCGCCGATACCGGCCTCGAAATAACGCCATAGATCCACACCAAACTGTTCCAGGCTGTAGCCCCGGAACTTGGCCTTATCCATATTGGTGAAAAACGTTTTGCTTTGCAGGGAAATCACATATTTTAGATAAAACTGTTGAATGGGAACCGGATTACCCGGGGAAATATTATCCATTTTGCTGATTTCGGCATACGTCTCGTAGAGGCCGTCAATAAACTTTCGAGGATCAAAAGGCCGGTCATAAAGTTGTTTTTTTACACGAAGGGCGGCAGTAACGATACGACGTGGATCAATGGATTTCAGTATCTTCTTGTTGATGGTGGTAATACGTTTGCTGAAAGCAATCTCCCCGTCAATGCCTTTAAGCACGCTGAAACGGGGAAAATCAATTTCAACAGGCAGCCCTGCTTCTTCTGCCAGCCGGTTAAGGTCTTCGATAAATTCCAGCCGGTATCTTTCCACCTGTTCCCTGGCGTATTCCCGCAAGCTGTCAAAGACAGGTTTACAGTCAGTCAATGCCTCTTCCTGTTCCACGTTTTCAGCCATTTTTGTACGAAGCAGTTCATCCAACTGGAGAAAATCATCTCGCATTGCACAGCGGATACACTGCTTTAAAAAATCGGCCAGGCGTTGACCGCGATTCAACTCCTGCTGGAATGGACGAAGTATCCCCTTCAATTCTTCCTCGGTGTTTTGTAAAAAAGATTCTTTATTCATTGTTTTTATAGCTCACTCAAAAATAAAAGGATGTAAAAAATTGATCTTTAGGGTTCGCTCAAAAATAAGTTTACTTTTTAGGGTGTCGAGGCACCCGCATGACAAGGCGCGAGGAGGGCGAATAGCTGGCCTATTTAACCGACGAGCAACGCAGTCATGCGGGATGAATCGGCTCAATAAAATGTGAAGTTATTTTTGAGCGAGCCCTTAGCCTTCAATCATGAAGGGGGCGATTCACCAAAATAATCTCTGATAAAGAGGAGACTTTTTAATTTTAATTATTAGCCACTGACCCACACGGACACACACTGATTTTCATTATTTTATTTGTGCCTGTCTGTGTGGGTCTGTGGCTGAATATAGATAAATGGAAATTCCTATACTATAAAATATATTTATCATATGAATCATCATGAAACAACTGAAAAATAACATCTTGATTAACGCCCTTATTCCATCATAGGGCACGCTAAGCACGAACGTCCCACCCTATGTTTTAACAGCAATTCTAATTATGAGTTTAGCTCAGCTTCATAAGGAAGCTTCAGACATTTTCAGACTCCATCAAATTTTGCTGCAAATCGATAACTATTTACTTCTCTCTATTTCGCCGACATACATTTTGAATTTGCTTGATAAATGACCCAAGACAGCTATCATTAGCTAAATTTAGATTCAAAATGAGAATTGCTGTAATGGATTATTTTTGCTTGACATAACATTGGATAGATATTAATTTCAACTCTTTTAGAGAATTGATGATAATGTTATTTGGGTGGTTAAACTGAACAGTCTATTAACCTGAGTATAGACTTTCAGATAATTAATTATCTGAAAGTCTATAGTTAAATCGGTGCAATATGTTTGATAATCTGACCGACAAGCTCGATTTGGTATTTAAAAAACTAAAAGGGCACGGCAAATTAACTGAAAAAAATGTAGAGGAAGGTCTAAAAGAAGTTCGCATAGCTCTTCTTGAGGCTGATGTCCATTATAAAGTTGTAAAAAAACTTATTGCCGATATTAAGGAACGAGCTTTAGGGCAAGAAGTTATGGCCAGCCTTACGCCCGGCCAGCAGGTTGTCAAAATAGTCAATGATGAATTGACGGAAATTATGGGAACCCAACACGAAGAGTTGAATCTTTCGGGTTCAAAACCTGCATCTATTATGCTGGTTGGCCTGCAAGGGTCCGGAAAGACAACTACAGCAGGGAAACTCGCCGTGTTTTTAAGAAAAAAGGGTAAAAAGCCTTACCTTGTACCGGCAGATGTTTATCGCCCTGCTGCTATTGATCAGCTCAAAAAACTTGGCCAACAGTTGTCTGTTCCTGTTTATTCTTCCACGGTGGAAATGGATCCGGTACAGATATGCAGGAAGGCCAGAATTGCTGCACAGCAAGAAGGATGCGATATTCTTCTCCTTGATACTGCCGGGCGCCTGCATATTGATGAAAATCTGATGGCGGAACTCTGTAATATTAAGGATGCGGTTAAGCCATCTGATATTCTGCTTGTTGCTGATGCCATGACGGGGCAGGATGCTGTAAATATAGCGAAATCATTTGACAATACCCTGAATCTTGGTGGTATTATTCTCACCAAAATGGATGGTGATGCACGTGGCGGCGCAGCAATTTCCATCAAATCAATAACCAATAAACCAATTAAATTTATTGGCGTCGGCGAAAAACTTAGTGAACTGGAACCTTTTCATCCGGACAGGATGTCCTCAAAAATACTGGGGATGGGAGATGTCCTTACTATTATTGAAAAGGCCCAGTCTGTTGTTGATGAAAAAAAGGCTGTTCAACTTGAAAAGAAGTTAAGAAAAAATGAGTTTACATTAGATGATTTCCGGGATCAGATGGTTCAGATACGAAAAATGGGCTCATTAAAAGACTTACTGGGTATGATCCCCGGTTTTAGCAAAAACAAACAGTTTAAAAATCTTGAAGTAGATGAAAAAGAATTTGTCAGAATCGAAGCCATAATTAACTCAATGACACCGCTGGAAAGGCGGCAGCATACCATAATAAATGGGAACCGCAGAAAAAGGATAGCCAAAGGCAGCGGTACAAGCATACAGGATATTAACAA
>QMMZ01000106.1 GCA_003647525.1 Deltaproteobacteria bacterium
CAGGCGGCGAGCTGGCAAGAAGCGTAGGTCCGCTGGTAGCCGTGGGCACGGTCTCTCTGATGGGTCTTGAAGGATTCTATCCAATAATGCTTTTTGGTTTGATAGCATCGTGCTGGCTGTACTTTAAATTTCGAGATATGCCTGTAAATGTGGATAAGCGCCGCCGAGTATCAGCCATGGAGACCTGGCATGAAATGCGCTTTATTCTGCTGCCGCTCACTGCGATACTGGTTGCCAGAGGGTTTATGCATGCTTCAATGACCTTTTTTCTGCCCACATTCATTAAAATAGAAACAGGGAATCTCTGGCTTGCTGGCGCCAGTCTTACAATGTTCGAATGCGCCGGCGTAGTAGGAATTCTTGCTGCAGGTCATTTTAGTGACCGTTTTGGTCGACGTCAGATTCTACTCACTGCCTTGCTGAGCGCCCCGCTCAGCTTACTGCTCTTTGTTTGGAGCGGCGGGTGGTTACGTTATCTTGCGCTGCTTTTTTCAGGATTCACCATTCTTTCAACAACGCCGGTCATGCTGGCTCTCGTCCAGGAGCATGCCAAGAACAGTCCTTCTGCTGCAAACGGGTTTTTCATGATGATTTCTTTCATGGCCAGATCGGCAATTGTTGTCATAGTGGGTTTGATCGCCGACTTCGTTGGGCTGCACGCCACTTATCTGTTCAGCGCCGTCCTGAGTCTGCTGGGCATTCCCTTTATTCTGATGCTGCCGAAGGTGGACAGGCTGAAGGCTGAAGGCTGAAGGCTATCAGGAAGCTTCTACCTTCAGCCTTCAGTCTATCCGCCTGAGTAGTTACAATTTAAGTCTTGATTTATGGTATCATAAAAGGGAAAATAAAAAGAATTTTTTCAAAGGTCTTGATAAAGGGTGACAGTTCACGGTTATCGGTTTACAGTTAACAGTTTTATGTTTTGATCAACCGTAAACCGTAAACTGTAAACTGTTACGATAAAGGTTTTGTTAAATGCTCAAACTCGTATGCATATTCTGCGGCGGACGTGCTGAAATCTTCGGCCGCTGATGCAATGCCAAAGTAATTTGCAAGTCTTGCAAAATGGAAACCAGAGCCGACGAATATCGTGACCAGATTGACCGCTGGATGGATAAGATGTGCGAGTAACCCGTAACCCGTAACCCGTAAAAAGGATACACCTTCATGAAAGGAATAATACTTGCCGGAGGTTCAGGCACAAGGCTTTATCCGATTACCAGAGTTGTAAGCAAACAACTCCTGCCTCTTTATGACAAACCCATGATCTACTATCCTCTATCTGTTCTCATGCTTGCCGAAATAAGGGATATACTGGTCATATCAACCCCTCAGGATCTTCCGCTTTTCAAAAAACTTTTAGGTGACGGCTCTCTGTGGGGTTTATCTTTTTCCTATGCTGAACAACCACGTCCCGAAGGACTTGCACAGGCATTTATCATCGGCCGCAAATTTGTTGGAAACGGCGATATATGCATGGTACTTGGCGATAATGTGTTTTACGGCCAGGGTCTTTCCAAACAGCTTACAAAGACTGAAAACAAAAATAATGGCGCAACCGTTTTCGGATACTGGGTAAAAGATCCGCAAAGGTACGGCGTAGTGAAATTTGACAGTTCCGGCAAGGCAGTCAACATAGAAGAAAAACCTGATAAGCCGAAATCAAACTATGCAGTCACCGGACTGTATTTTTATGACAACCGGGTACTTGATATCGCCGCCGATCTTAAGCCTTCAGCAAGGGGCGAGCTGGAAATTACGGACGTAAACATGACTTATCTTAAAATGGGAAAACTTCACGTTGAAAGGCTTGGAAGGGGAATAGCATGGCTCGATACCGGAACTCATAAAACGCTTATGCAGGCATCCAACTTTATTGAAGCCATCGAAAACCGGCAGGGACTCAAGGTGGCATGCATTGAAGAAATCGCTTACAAAAAAGGCTATATAGATGCAAGCCAGGTGGAAAAACTTGCTCAGCCTCTGCTAAAAAACAATTATGGTAAATATCTAATAGAGATGCTTAAATACGATACAAAAATGCTATGAATATTATTACTACATTACTGGAAGGCGTACTGATAATTGAGCCCAGGGTCTTTAAAGACAACCGGGGCTTTTTCATGGAAACCTACAATCAAAACAAATATCAAAAATCAGGAATTAACCGGCATTTCGTTCAGGACAACCTTTCTTATTCCGGACGCGGCACTTTAAGAGGCCTTCACTTTCAGATCAAACATCCCCAGGCAAAGCTTGTTCAGGTTATTACAGGTGAAATATTTGACGTGGCTGTTGATATCAGAAAGGGTTCGCCAACATTCGGCAACTGGACAGGTGTTGTTCTTTCAGATCAAAACAAACGGCAGTTGTTTATTCCTGAAGGCTTTGCTCATGGCTTCTGCGTACTCAGCGAGACAGCACATTTTTCATATAAATGCTCGGATTTTTATGCCCCTGATGATGAAGGGGGAATAATATGGTCTGACCCGGATATTGGTATTGATTGGCCTGTTAAAGAACCTGTAATTTCGGAAAAGGATAAGCATTATCAACGTCTATGCGAGCTTCTTCCCGAACAACTCTGACGGCTTTGTAATTGGAAAAAAATCATGAAAATTCTTGTAATCGGCTCAAAAGGTCAGCTTGGACACGAACTTTTAATTCAGGGCAATAATTTGGGTTATGAAATATTACCCGTCGATCTTCCCGAGTTAGACATAACTGATAAAACTCAGGTTAAACACAGGCTGGAGAAATTTCAACCTTCTCTTGTTGTAAATGCAGCCGCATATACAAATGTTGATAAAGCAGAGACAGAGCAGGATCTTGCTTTTGCGGTAAACAGAGACGGCCCTGCCAATCTGGCCGAGGCCTGTGTAAAATTTGAAATCCCGTTAATCCATATCTCAACCGATTTTATCTTTGATGGCAAAAAAAGTTCTCCTTATATAGAGTCGGATCCGGTATCTCCATTAAGTGTTTACGGCAAAAGCAAACAAGAAGGAGAAAATGAGGTCCGGTCACGGTTAAAAAAGCATATTATATTGCGGACCGCGTGGTTGTATGGGATGCACGGACAAAACTTTGTGAAAACAATGCTGAGATTGGGTAGAGAAAAACAAGTCATATCTGTTGTCGCCGACCAGTTCGGTTCTCCAACCAGTGCGGCTGATCTGGCTGCGGCTGTACTACAAATTATCTCCAGGATAAAATATAGTGATGATATAAACTGGGGAACTTATCACTATTGCGGCCATGGCATAACAACATGGCACGTTTTTGCGAAAGAGATAATTAACCTGGCAAAGCATTATATCCCAATTAAGACAATAACTGTTAAGCCAATTTCAACTGCCGAGTATCCGACAAAGGCGACAAGACCTTGTTTTTCCGCACTTGACTGCAGCCTTATAAAAAAGAACTTTGGCATAAATATCAAGCCATGGCGGAACAGCTTGAAAACTGTAATTCGCCAATTAGAGTTCTCTCAAAAATAAATTTACATTTTCAGGGGTTGAGGCGCCTGCATGGCAAGGCGCAAGGAGGGCGAATAGCAGGCTATTTAACCGACGAGCAACGCAGCCATGCGGAATGGATCGGCGCATCAAAATGTGAAGTTATTTTTGAGAGAACCCTTATGTCAAAAAGAAACAGAAAAATAGAGCTTCTTGCGCCGGCAGGTAATTTTGAAAAGCTTGAAATAGCTATACGCTATGGAGCAGATGCTGTTTATCTTGCAGGCAAGGCGTTCAGCCTCAGAAACTTCTCCGGAAATTTCACCATCGATGAAATGCGCAGAGCAGTTAAATTTGCCCACGATCAACGCGTTAAAGTTTATGTGGCATGCAATATATATTCAAGGAATCCCGAGCAAAAAGCAATTTGGGAGTATTTGAAAGAACTGGGCGATATTGGTCCGGACGCCGTCATAATCGCTGATCCCGGCATATTGATGGAAGCAAGCAAGAGCATACCGCAAATACCTCTACATCTCAGCACCCAGGCCAATACAACCAACTACAAAAACGTTCTGTTCTGGGAAAAATTCGGCATTAAAAGAATAAACATCGCAAGAGAACTCTCTTTAAAAGAAATAAGGGAAATTGTCTCACGCAGTTCAATAGAAATTGAAGCATTTGTCCACGGCTCCATGTGCATCTCATATTCCGGACGGTGTCTCCTCAGCAGTTTTATGACAAATCGCAGCAGCAATCTAGGCGAGTGTTCCCATCCATGCAGGTGGAAGTATGCGGTTGTGGAAGCAAAACGGCCTGGCGAGTACTTTCCAATAGAAGAAAATAACAGCGGCACATATATTCTCAACTCAAGGGATCTCTGTATGATAGAACATATACCTGAAATTATAGAGTCCGGCTTATCCTCACTTAAAATAGAGGGCCGTATGAAGGGAATTAACTATGTCGCAACCGCGGTAAAAGTTTACAGGGAAGCAATAGACTTGTATTATGAAAATCCTGACGGTTTTAAAGTACAAAAATACTGGATTGACGAGTTAAACAAGATCAGTCACAGGGGCTACTGTACTGGTTTTTATTTTGCTGATCCAGAACAGATATCACAGAATTTTATAGATTATAAAAATGCAGGACAGGTATTTATCGGAAAAATAATAGAAAGATCCGGCCATCAAAGCGTAAATATTGATGTGCGCAACAAAATATTTAAGGGAGACGTTGTCGAAATTCTTACGAAAAAAGGTCCTTCACGAAAAGATAAAATAAAACAAATTATCGACCAAGGTGGAGAGTCTTTATCATTTGCTCAGCCGGGAAGCAGGGTAAGCATCAGCCTTAATAATGACTATTTGCCGAATGATCTGATAAGAAGAGCCGGCGACGTCAAAGGCTGAAGGCGGTGCAACACAAAAAAGTTGCACTGATCAGGCGTAACCGTTCAGCCTCTTTACACGCTGATTTAATATCGAATATCGAACAAGAAATGTCGAATTATGAAGTTTTAACTGCGACAAAAGTTTTGCTGTCCGAATAATTCATACAGCAAAGCCAATTAAACACCCTTTAAGATCAAATTCGCTACATTCCTTCCTTCGACATTCATTATTCCTTGTTCGATATTCGACATTCTTTTTTGTTTTGCACCCGCTGAAGGTTGAAGGTGGAAGGTGGAAGTTATGAAAGGTTATGTCCATATTTATACTGGTAATGGAAAAGGGAAAACCACTGCTGCACTGGGTCTGTCAATAAGGGCGGCAGGTGCAGGTCTGAAAGTCTTTATAGCCCAGTTCATCAAGAAGGGAAATTACAGTGAAATTAAAGCGCTGAAAAAATTTTCCGATCTCATAACTGTTGAGCAGTTTGGAACCGGCTGCTTCATTAAGGGTAAACCTGCTGCCGAAGATATAGAAGCTGCACGAAAAGGAATTGAAAAGATAAAATCTATCGTTTCTTCAGGCAATTACAAAATGGTCATACTGGATGAAGCAAATGTTGCGATTAAACTCGGACTTTTTTCAGTTGAAGATCTTATATATATAATTGCTGATAAACCAGAAGAGGTTGAGATAGTAATCACAGGAAGGAATGCAGATCAAAGGCTCATCGAAAAATCGGATCTGGTTACTGAAATGAAAGAAATAAAACATTATTTCCAAAAAGGAGTAAAGGCCAGAGTTGGAATTGAAAAGTAATATAGACTTTCAGATAATTAATTTCACTGTGTTATCAGTCGTTGACGTATAACTAATACGCCTTCCTCCTTCTGGCCTTGTGAAATTAATTATCTGAAAGTCTATAGCAGGGTTCAATGGTTTTTTATAAGCTCTAACGCTTTTTTGAATTTATTGCTTATCAACTCTGTCATATCAACCGCATCTTCCAGCAGAAGGCCAACATCATTTGTGCCTTTTTCTTTTGTCTTTTTTGCCCAATCTCTATAGTTTTCAGCATGATCATCATTATGCTTAATCCAGTGCTCAAGTAGTTTGACCAATTTTTCATCAAATGTTAAACTGTTATGTATTTCATGATTATGTTCATGAGTCATATGAGTTCTCCTTATGTAACAGTTTACGGTTGCCGGTTTACAGTTCACGGTTTTAAGTTTTGAACAGCCTTAAACTGGAAACTGTGAACCGTAAACGCTTGCAAATAAATTTGATAGTTATAGTTATAATTATTAATGTTTACAGTCAACATATTGCACAAAAGTAATATACTATTTCCATGATTAAAAATTTCATCAATAAAAAAAATATTTTCATTTTACTTATAGCGATAGTCGGCATTATTTGCGGAATTTTAGCGGGTTTTTTTTTAGCTCTGACGCACGACCTGCCCCAGATAAGCTCCCTTGAAAATTTCAGGCCGTCTGCAGTTACCCGAATATATTCATCAGACAAGGTTCTTATAGCGGAACTATTTGCAGAAAAAAGGGACCCGGTACCTCTTAAAGTCATACCCGAATATCTCAAAAAAGCCATAGTTGCAACAGAAGACAGGAATTTTTATGACCACAGCGGAGTTGATCTGAAAGGAATTGCTAGAGCTATAATAAAGGACATATGGGCAGGAAAATTTGTTGAAGGAGCAAGTACCATCACACAGCAGCTCGCAAAAACGCTTTTTCTTAATCCAAAAAAAAATCTTGTCAGAAAATTAAAGGAAGCTTTTCTGGCTTTTCATCTGGAGCGCCGGTACACTAAGGATGAAATACTGGAGCTGTATCTCAATCAGGTATACTTTGGCAGTGGCGCATATGGAGTGGAATCTGCCGCAAAAATATTTTTCAACAAATCAGTAA
>QMMZ01000107.1 GCA_003647525.1 Deltaproteobacteria bacterium
ATCGCCCGCTTCATCAATTAGATATTGCTAAGCCCGAACCGGGCCCTGAGCAGTTATTGATTCGTGTAAATGCATGTGGTGTATGCAGAACTGATCTGCACATTAAAGATGGTGAGCTAAACAGGCCTAAACTTCCCCTTGTTATGGGTCATGAAATCATTGGAACGGTGGTTAAAAAAGGATTAAAGGTAGAACGATTTTCCATTGGCGACAGGGTTGGAGTGCCGTGGCTTGGTTATACCTGCGGCAAATGCAAATATTGTTGTTCCGGAAAGGAAAATCTATGCGATTCAGCAGGTTTTACCGGATATACCATTGACGGAGGTTATGCAGAATTCACAAAAGCAGATCAGAGATTCTGTTTTCATATTCCGGATTTTTACTCTGATGCTGAAGCTGCACCATTATTATGTGCCGGTTTGATAGGTTATCGTTCGCTTGTTATGGCGGGCGATGCTGAGCACTTAGGCATCTATGGGTTTGGTGCTGCAGCACACATTGTTGCCCAGGTTGCAAAATACAGAGGCCAGAAAATTTATGCTTTTACCCGTCCCGGCGATAATGAGGGCCAGCAGTTTGCACTTGAGCTTGGTGCGGAATGGGCGGGTGATTCTACTATGAATCCACCACACTTACTCGACGCAGCCATACTTTTTGCTCCGGCAGGCGAGCTTGTTCCTTTATCCCTGAAAGCCCTTGCTAAAGGCGGAACAGTAGTTTGCGCTGGTATTCATATGAGCGATATTCCTTCCTTCCCTTACAGTATATTGTGGGGAGAGCGCAGCATATGCTCGGTGGCAAACCTGACGCGCCGCGATGGTGAGGAATTTCTGGAATTGGCACCTAAGGTGCCTGTGCGTACCGAAGTAGAGGCATTTCCGCTTGCTGAGGCAAACGAAGCTTTAGCGAGATTGAAAGGCGGCAGGATACGGGGGGCCATAGTTCTTGTAATTGATTGAAACCTAAGTTGAGCACAATCATAATCAAAAGCGAGTTCAATGATGTGTAATGCAAACCATTTTTGGAAACAATTATGACTGAATCAAAGATTGAAAAAATTATTACCATAAAGGAAAACCTGGAGCGGGTTCTTGATAATCTTAAGGATGGAATCATAGCTCATGACATAAAAAGGCGTATATTTTTTTTCAACCATGAAGCTGAAAGAATTACAGGTTTCAGCAGAAAAGATGTTCTGGGAAGGGACTGTCACGAAGTATTTGACGTTCCCTTTTGCGGTGAACACTGTTGTTTCATTAAAGACAACCCTGAAATTATGGATAATTATGAATATACGATTAACATGTTAAACAAAAATGGCGAAATCAAGAACATTGAAATGTCGTTTAACAGAATGGATGACGAAAATGGAAAACTCTTTGGGGTTATTGCTTTCCTAAGAGATGTTACTGATATTTTGAGTCTGAAAATAAAGGCCGGAAAGCTAAACAGCTTTGCAAACATCATAGGTCAAGACACAAAAATGCTCCAGGTTTTTCAACAGATTAGAGATGTTGCCGGCTATAATTATCCAGTACATATTTCCGGAGAAACAGGCACAGGCAAAGAACTGGTTGCCGCAGCTATTCACAATAAAGGCCAAAGAAGTGGTGCTCCATTCATCGCTATAAATTGCGGAGCATTGCCGGAAAGCCTTATAGAAAGTGAACTTTTTGGGCATGTTAAAGGAGCGTTTTCAGATGCTATACGTGATAAAAAAGGGCGCTTTGAGCTGGCCCACAGGGGCACAATATTTCTGGACGAAGTTACAGAACTTTCAAAAAATGTGCAGGTCAAGCTTTTGAGATTTCTGCAGGAAGGTACATTTGAAAAGGTTGGCGGAGAAAAAACAATCTCTGTAAGTGTTCGAGTTATCAGCGCAACAAACAAAGACCTTAAAAAGGAAGTAAGGAATAAAAATTTTCGCGAAGATCTTTATTACCGTTTAAATGTAATACCTATATCTATTCCCCCTCTTCGTGAACGAAAAAATGACATACCACTTCTTGTCGACCACTTTCTTAAACAGGCTGAGGAAGATTATAAGCGAAAACCTCCCAAAATATCAAAAGAAGCCTTGTCCTTAATGATGGATTATGCCTGGCCGGGAAATGTTCGTGAGCTTCAGAATGCCATTCAGTTTGCCATTATAAAATGCAGTGGCAAGGTAATTACTCCAGATGAACTCCCTGTTGAGCTGAGAAAAAATAAAAAAACTGTATTGAAACGCGGCCCTTCCAAGAAGCTTGACTTTGATACAATAAAATCCGCCCTTGAACAAACAGGAGGAAACAAATCAAGGGCCGCCAAGCTTCTCGGGGTGGGAAGGGCCACCTTTTACAGATTTTTAGGAACGGGGACGAAATAACTTCCCCGTTTCTTAAGCGAACCTCCTGAAATACTTAAGCATTATAGAGCTTGCCTTTAAGCCAGTCTTTAACTTCACCCTCAATAGAATAAACGCCTTTATTATGACCTACTGACTCTATGAACCGGTTTTCTACCCCTTGGGGCATCTTTATTGCAGCAAGTTCAACGGCATCTTCACTGTTACGACGGATAAGGTATATTACCGGCTCATGCCATGTATTTATTACAAAATAAGTAGAAAAATCTCTCTTTGATTTTATTACGTTTTTACCCGCTACTGAATTATTACCCCATTCCAGATAAAGTATTACAGCCATTTCCGGTGTCATCTCCCAGTCTATATCATTTATCAGATCAAGATTCTTTTTTATATCTTCTAATTTCATCATACTGCACCTCCTTTTGTTTGAAGTTGGCAAACAATAAAATTGGCATCCTTCATAATAGCCTAAAAGTAGTTTACACTTTTAAGGATAAGATACCTCAAAAAATATGATTTGTGCGCATAGCTGTTAGCCGTTAGCTTTTAGCTTAACAGTCCGTTTTTATACAAAAGTTTTGCCTAATAGCTAACGGCTAACAGCTAATGGCTAATGGCTAATGGCTGGCATCCGTCAATGTTGAAAAAGTGTAAACTACAAAATGAAGGATGCCATAAAATTATTATTTAACGCATTTAAATGCAAGCTATGTGCCATAGAGAACAAAAACTCCAATGATGAAATAACCTCTTGAATTAAAATAAAATATTGAGATACAATTATAAATGGAAAGATATGTAAAGTGTCTCATGATACAATTATGCCTCTAATTTAAAAATGAGACAGAATGCGTGATTAGTTTCTTATTGTTTTACCTGTTGAGTTATAATATTTAGAGGTATCAATCATTTTATAGTTTATTTGAAATATTTTTTAGTGTAACCTACAGCCAAACTTCTGGAAAAATATCCTATGAAAATAAAAATATTGCGTATCCTGGTTTTGTTTATATTTGTTTTTTCAGCTATTCAATTGCAAGCTTCTAAGTGCTTTGGAGAAAAAATTCCGGTAGTTGCCAGCATTTTTCCGGTTGCAGACATGGTAAAGCAGGTTGGAGGCATGTATGTTGATGTGACTACTGTTATTCCTCCTGGCGCAAGTCCTCACACATATGAACCAAAACCAAGTTTGTTAAAAAAGATTTCCGAGGCACGTGTTTTTTTTATGATTGGGGCAGGTCTTGAATTATGGGCAGGAAAATTTGTCAGATTGTCAAAAAACCAGCTACATACAGTGAAATTATCCGAAGGAATTGCCCTGATAAAGTTGTCAAAACATCATCATGGTGACGAAGATATTTCAGATACAAAGTCGGGCTTTGCCAATCCTCATATATGGCTTGATCCTGAAATCGCAAAATTGATGGTTAATAAAATTATTTCAGTCCTTTGTAAGATTGATAGCAAGCACATGAAATACTATAAGTACAATGGGTTAGCGTATTTAGATAAATTAGATAGTCTCCACGACTTGATAAGTTCGACGGTTGAAAAATTCAAAATTAGAAAATATGTTTGCTTTCACCCTGCATGGGATTACTTTGCAAGACGATACAGACTTGAACCCGTTGGTGTGATTGAAGCTACTCCAGGAAGAAACCCTACGCCAAAAAGTATAAAGAAAATCGTTTCTCTTATAATAAAACATGATATTCAGGCTGTGTTTGCTGAACCACAGTTGAATCCAAAGGTTGCAGAAGTAATTGCCAGAGAAGCGGATGTTAAAGTACTTCTTCTTGATCCAATGGGAGGCCCAAATATAAAAGGCCGCAACAGTTATTTTGACCTTATGAAATATAACCTTGGGGTCTTGCAGGAGGCAATGCTTTGAAAAAGCATGGAGCAGATATCGGAAATAAAAAAGCAGTTTATGCGGAGCTTCAAAATGTCTGGGTCAGTTATTACAATAAATGGGTGCTAAAGTCTATATGCCTGAAGTGCTACCAGGGTGAGATCTTTGGCATAGTAGGTCCCAATGGTGGTGGTAAATCAACCCTGCTTAAAGTTATTTTGGGACTGGTTCGTCCTCAAAAAGGTGTGGTGAAATTATTTGGACACAACCCTGACAAGAACAACAGACTTGAAGTCGGATATCTGCCCCAGATTTCCAAAGCTGACAGATCTTTTCCTGTTACAGCCCTGGATGTAGTCTTAATGGGCTTATATAACAGGATCGGTTTTTTTAAACGACCGGGAAGCAAAAGCAGGGAAGTTGCAATGGAGATGCTGGCCAGGATAAATATGGCTGACCATGCGGAAAAACCTTTTGGAATGCTGTCCGGAGGCCAGCAGCAGAGAGTTCATATTGCCCGTGCTTTGGCATCAAAGCCCAGGCTTTTGGTACTGGACGAGCCTTCAACAGGAGTTGACAGTGTTGCTCAGGAAGATTTTTATGAATTGCTGGCCAGATTTAGAGATGAAATGAATATATCAATAATAATGGTTTCGCATGATATAGGAGTTATTACTGCGCATGCTGACCGCATCGCATGTTTGAATTTAGAGATTCACTATCATGGTGAACCGGATTCCTGTTTTGAACCGGAAATAATGCAAAAGGTTTATGGAAAAAACCTGAATGTTATGGTTCACGATTCCAGATGCGCAACATGTTTTAAGAAGCATGAACATAATGATTGAAATTTTTAACCTTGAATTTATGCGGAATGCCTTTATGGCCGGTATAATGTTGAGCCCGGTTCTTGCTATAGTGTCATTTTTTGTTGTGCTCCGTCGTTTATCGTTTGTTGGGGTTGGTGTGGCGCATTCAGCATTCGGCGGCATTGCCTTAGGATTTCTTCTCGGTATTTCCCCCACACTTACCGCTATTGTATTTGCAATAGCTGTCTCCAATGCAATCGGCTACATAGGCAGACATGGGAAATTAAGCGCTGACACAGCCATAGGAATCTTTTTTGCTTTTGCCATGGCGCTCGGGGTTGTTTTTATTGGCCTGTCAGATCAATACAATGTAGATCTTTTCGGATATCTTTTTGGTAACATACTCGCAATTACCAGTAACGATTTAATAATTATTGCATTATTGGGAAGTTTTGTTCTTATCTCCATTTTTTTGCTTTTCAAGGAATTGCTGTTTGTTTCATTTGACAGAGAAGTTGCGCTCGTTAGCGGAATGCCGGTAGCTTTTCTGGATCATTTCTTTCTTACAATACTTGCGATGTCAGTTGTAATCAGCATGAAAATTATAGGAATAATTCTTGTCTCAGCTCTTCTTGTAATACCAGGAGCAGCAGCTTCACAAATAACTGATCGCTATATTCCAATGATTGCAATTGCCATAGCAGTTGCTTTGATATCCACAGCAGGAGGCCTGTTATTTTCATATTATGCAGACCTTGCATCAGGCGCGACCATTGTAATATTATCGTCCATTATTTTTTTTATACTATTTATAGTCGGCCGGTTTCGGGAATAGAAATTAAAGGGTAATTTCTTGACAATATAGACATCAAAAGATATATGAGGCTTTTAGTAAGCGTTCTTGGTTAACGGATATGACTTTTAATAGTATAAATTTCGGAAATAAGTGATATAATTTTATTATATAATTTATCATATCTTTTGTTATATTTGGAGTAATTTTAATAATTGCATTTAAAGATTAAAACAAACAAAAAGGAGGGATTAAATGAATCGTGTTATTAAACTAATCATTGCGGCTAGTTGTATTTTTTTATTAATTGCGTTTCCTGTAGCGTGTGGTGGTGATGACGCAGCAGAACATAAGGCTCCCGAAAAAAAGGTGGAGGCTATGCATGAGGTTGAGACCGAGACTAAGACCGAAGTTAAGGCCGAAGCTAAACCCGAGGTTAAGCCAGAAGTTGAGCCGGAAGTTGAGCACTAAGTAAACCGGTGGCAAAGAAAAAAGTGAAACCAAGTCCTTGACGCTCAAGAGATTAGTGCAGATCAAGTAAAAAAATCGCTCAATTTGGGTTAAACCTAAGTTGAGCGATTTTTTGCGAAGAAATGTGCCGCAATCTTGATGCAGCAAGGTTTGCAAAAACCGAATGTATCAAATGTTGTAACCGTTCACGGTTATCAGTTTACGGTTCACGGTTTTTTTATTGAATTATGCAAGCCTAAAGCATTTTAATCAGAAATACCAACCTTTGGATTAGTTTTTTGAATTTTCTTGGAAAATATTTTTCACATGCAATATAAACTTGAGTTCCCAGTTTAGCATCAAGGCCTTTCGCCTGTATGCTGCAATCAACCGTTAACTGTGAACCGCGAACGGTTGCAAATTTAAGTATCTGCTCGATAAAAAAATTATTTGAAAAACAGGAATCATTTTCCCGGCGACATACATAGCTTTGATCAAATATGTCCCGCTTG
>QMMZ01000108.1 GCA_003647525.1 Deltaproteobacteria bacterium
AAACACAGGCTGAAACCGAAGTTGAATTAGAGCTTGAATTAGGTGATAAAACAGACAGCGAAATAAGTGCAAAAGAGGAGCCTGAAGAGATTGAGCCTGAAAAGATTGAGATAGCCAAAGAGACTGAAACAAAAATCGAAGAAAGTGAACAGGAAGATATAGATCAAGATAAAACACCTGGGGAAAAAGAAGAACCTTCAAAAACATTTAATATGGGGGTTATGCCCGATGAACAAGAGGCTGAAAAAGCGATAGAAGCCATTGATAAGGCAGAAAAAGACGCATTAACTGAAAAAAATGAGCCGCCAAAGGTTGCTGTAAATAAAAAGATAAGCATGCCTGTCCTTTTATTGTTGCTTGCAGCACTCTTAATTAGTGTCGCCTATGGTACATATAAGCTTAAGCTGCTCGACAGCGTCGGAATAAATATCCCCTTTGTCAGAGACTTGTTAAAGCCTGAAGTTCAGGATGCCGGAAATCTTAAAATTCACACTTTTGATATAAACAATAAATTTGTAGAAAACTCAAAGATCGGGGAACTTCTTATAATTACAGGCAAAGCAAAAAATGGATATTCAGATGCCCGCAGTTATATAAGCATAACCGGCAAACTCTATACAAAGGGAAAGATACTTTCAAAAACAAAAACAGTTTACTGCGGCACGATACTGTCAGAGCTTGAACTTCAAAATATGGATCTTGACGCTATAAACAGCAGGCTTTCGAACCGCTTCGGCGATAATAAATCTAATATTAAGGTTAAAGCTGACTCAATCATACCGTTTATGGCAGTATTTGCCGATCTTCCGGAAAATCTGGATGAATTTACGATTGAAGTAGCCGGTTCTCTTCCATAATAGGAATTAAAAATTCACCACGGATTTTCACGGAGCTTCACTGAAAATTGTAAACAATAAGTAACTTACTATACTAATATTAAATTTGGATGTAGATTCCGAGCCAATCTCTTGGTAGAAAACAATGCAATAAAAAAGACAACAAATCAGAACGAAGCTCAATTGATCAATTATCTCAAAATAACTCGCTTGAGAGTGGGTCTATTGATAATTCAGTGTAACTCCGTGAAAATCCGTGGTGAACTTTTAAAATTTGTTTTCGACTTGACTTAACACAGTTGAGTTGTTAGAGAAGCCATTGTCAAAATCTTGGAATCTAGGATTTAGGATTATTATGGCGATGTAGCTCAGTCGGTTAGAGCATACGGCTCATATCCGTAGTGTCCGGGGTTCAACTCCCTGCATCGCCACCAGCTTAAACCTAATTTGAGCAAGGCCTCTCTGGTAGAATTCAGAGAGGCCTTTTGTTTTATTGCTTGAAAATATATCATAAATTATATTAAATTTTTAATAAAAATGCACCACGGAAGGGCACGGAGTTTCACTGAAAATTGTAAACAATAAGTAAGTTAGTGTCTGTCCTAAAAGTATTTTTTCTTAATACTGGCAATAGGTTAAGCTTATTTACCGATGTGAAGATTTGTGAAAAAGCTATTAGCTGTTAGCTGTTAGCTATTAACTATTAGCTGAATGTGTTATCTGTTTGTTTTTTTTAAGCTAAAGGCTAACAGCTAACTGCTAAAAATCTTCGGTGCAGCACGGAAAGTATATAAACAACTTGGTCATGGTTATAATGTTGAGAAGAGTATTTTGATAATTCAGTGTAATTTAAGTAAAAATCCGTGGTGAATTTCTACTATTATATTTATTTAAACTGCGATCTGCCATGATAACCGGTTTTGAAAAACTTGTTGAAGAACGCATCCGGCAAGCTCAGAAAAAAGGTGAATTTGATAATCTGCCAGGCTCTGGCAAGCCTCTTAAATTTGAAGACGACAGTTATATTATGGAAGAACTCCGTCTCGCCTATAAAATATTGAAAAATGCGGATTGTATCCCACTGGAAATAGAATTAAAAAAAGAAATAAATCGCATGGAAGATCTATTATCCAAAATGGATGATACTGCTGAAAAATATCGCACAATAAAAAAATTAAACTTCTTGATAATGAAACTGAATTCACTTCGAAACACATCAATAACACATGAAATACCTCAGCGATATGTATCAGACGTAATAAAACGTATCGGTTAAAACGTTAAATAATCGTTCACAGTTCACGGTTTTTTTTAATAAATTTTGTCATGATTGAAGTATGTTTGATAGTAACAGTTCACGGTTGTCGGTTTACAGTTAACAGTTTTATGTTTTGAACAGCCGTAAACTGTGAACCGTGAACCGTGAACGATTACAAATAACTTTTATACATTAGGTCTTATTATTACTTATGTTTTTTAAGAAAAAGAAAAAAAATGAGAACAGCCTCTTTAAAGGAGTTATGACAGCCTACTTTATTGTTGTACTCCATGTTCTTTTAATTGCAGGTGTAGGGCTACTGGTAATTTTTTTCCAGGGCATTATTAATTACATGCCATGGATATTTCTTGGAGGTTCATCCCTTATCATTGGTTCTGTATACCTCTTTTACAGGCGCATTAAAAAACAGGGAATAACTCTTCGCGAAACTCTCAATTCTCCTATGTTTCACGGCAGAACAGTCGAGGTAAGCTTATTGGGGGGCCTGGCATCTGTTAAAGTCGGCGGCGGGTCCGATGGTGCGCCGGCTCTGGAGAATAATTCATCAACTCAATATCTGCAACTGGAAGACCCTGCTTCCGTCCGTCTGAAAGAACTCTCTGAACTTGCTGATTTACTTGAAAAGAATCTTATTACACTTGATGAATACAATGAATTCAAACAGCAAATCCTGAAGACTTCAGGCAACACCGATTTGAAACTAGTTAAATCTATTTGATCTGCTATGAAAAAGCTAACTATTGCCCTTCTATCCGGCGGCGCATCTTCTGAACGAGAGGTCTCTCTGAAAAGCGGCGACCAGGTCTATGAAGCGCTTGACAAGGAAAAATACAAAGTCATCCGTTACGATCCTAAAACAGAAATAAACCGTCTGGTTGCAGATGCACCTGAAATTGATGCCGGCCTTATTATACTTCACGGACCTTTCGGAGAAGACGGGACGGTACAGGGACTTCTTGATCTGCTTGGCATTCCATATCAGGGAACCGGAGTGCTTGGAAGTGCTCTTGCAATGAACAAAATTGCTGCAAAAAAGCTTTATGAAAAAGCAGGGCTGCCTGTACCGCCTTATATTGCTATTAATCGTGATGAAGAAATTGATCCTGAAAAGATTGCTGATCAGCTTGGACTGCCCCTGGTAGTTAAGCCGGTTCAAGGCGGTTCAAGTATCGGCATGTCTATTGTAAAATCAACAAAAGCCCTGAAACATGCCGTTGATATTGCTTTTGAACAGGATAATTCAATCCTGATCGAAACATATATTAAAGGCATAGAAATTACAGGAAGCATTATAGGTAACGAAAAACCGGAAGCCCTTCCTGTTGTTGAAATTATTCCCGGCAAAGAGCATGATTTTTTTGACTACGAAGCAAAATATACCACTGGTTTAACCCAGGAAACTTGCCCCGCCCGCATTAATGAAAATCTTACGAAAAAAGCCCAGGAATATGCGCAGACTGCCCATTCGGCTCTATTCTGTAAAGGCTATAGTAGAACTGATATGATTCTAAAAAATAACGATATATACGTACTTGAAACCAATACAATTCCAGGCATGACTCCAACAAGTCTTTTACCTCTTGCTGCGGCAACCGCCGGTATTTCCTTTAGCGAACTTCTTGATACACTGATTGAACTTAGCATTTCCTAACGGTAATTCATGATCATAAAAGGTAACAGAGAATTAAAAAATCATTATCATGAACTCTGCTCAGGAGATATGTGCATAGGAACAATATCCTCAAGGCATATGAAATCATTTATGCTGATTGATCTTCTTGAACGGAATATAAACTGCCTGCCGTCTCCGCTCTCACAAATTCTAAATAGTTCCAAAGCTGCACAGGCTTTAATTTTAAAAAACTGGATGCTTCCGCATACATGCGTTATTACAAAGCGGACAGAATTGATTGAAACCATAAATACATACAATAAAAACAGAATCAGCTCCTCGGTAGTGACCAAAGAAGACCACATGCACTGTGGATATGGTCTGAGAAAATGGGATACCATTGAAACCGTCTACAGCTTCATGTCCCAGTCGGAATCTTCTTATCCTTTTGTAGTCCAGCCTTTTATAGAAAATTTTACTGATCTAAGGGTAATTATTGTTGGAGATTATACTGAGGCATATACCAGGCATAATCCTGATAACTTCAGAATGAATATCGCGGCCGGTGGAAAAAGTCATCCATATATGCTGAAAAAGGAAGAAAAGGATTTCTGCTATGCTATTATGAAACGCAGCAGGTTTCCCTTTGCTCATATCGACATTATGATTACTGAAAATGGCAATCATCACCTTACAGAAATAGCCTTAAACGGTGGCATCAAGGGAGCAAGTATAAAAAGAAAAGAACTTGACAAGAAAAAACAAGATCTTCTTGAAAAACTGGCAAAAAAGCTCGCTCAAAATTGAAAAGAAGTAAAATTCACCACGGATTTTCACTTAAATTACACTGAACTATCAATAGACCTACTCTCAAGCGAGTTGTTTTGAAATAATTGATCAATTGAGCTTCATTGTTTTATAATTTTCAGTGAAACTCCGTGTCGTTCCGTGGTAATTTATTACAAAAAAGGGAGATTTTTATGAAAGTCCTGGTTATCGGCGGTGGCGGCAGGGAACATGCCCTTGTCTGGAAAATTGCTCAAAGTCCAAAAGTAAAAAAAATATATTGTGCACCAGGGAATGCAGGGATCGCTGACCTGGCAACCTGTTTGCCGATCAATTCCGGAGATATCAACAAACTCCTTGAATTTGCCAAAAAAGAGAAAATAGATCTGACTATAGTAGGACCCGAAAATCCTCTATGTAACGGCATTGTTGATATTTTTGAAAAACAGGGTTTAAAAGTATTTGGCGCAAATCAAAAAGCTGTGGAGATAGAATCCAGCAAATCCTTTGCAAAAGACTTGATGAATAAATACGGCATCAATACTGCTGCCGGCAAAACATTTACCAGTTATAAAAAAGCAGAAGACTATATACGCAAAACAGGTGCGCCTGTTGTTGTAAAAGCAGATGGACTTGCAGCCGGCAAAGGAGTAATTGTCTGCAAAACCGTTTCAAAAGCAATTGATGCTCTTAAACTTATAATAAAAAAGCGGGCTTTCGGTGACGCCGGGAATAAGGTTGTCGTTGAGGAATGCCTTACCGGTGAAGAGGCTTCTTTCCTTGCCTTTACAGACGGCAAAAATCTACTTCCCCTTCCCTCCTCACAGGATCACAAAGCAATATACGACAACGATCAGGGCCCAAATACAGGAGGAATGGGCGCATATTCTTCTGCTCCAATAATAGACCGGTTTATGCATAAAAAAATTATGGAAGAAATTATGATGCCGACTATCCAGGCAATGGCAAGTGAAGGCCGGCCTTACAAAGGTGTATTGTATGCAGGACTTATGTTAGATAAAGACCGGATAAAAGTTCTTGAATTCAATGCACGTTTTGGAGATCCCGAGGCTCAACCTCTTTTAATGCGGATTAAAAACGACATTGTTCCGATAATGGAGGCAACAATTGAAGGAACGCTGGATAAATGTAAACTTGAAATTGATGACAGGGCGACGGTCTGTGTAGTCATGGCATCCAAAGGATATCCTGGTTCATACAAAAAAGGCATAACAATTTCAGGGCTTAAAGACGTAAAAAGAATGAAAGATGTTGTTGTTTTTCATGCAGGCACTGATAAAAAGGAAAAAACGATAGTTACAAATGGAGGCCGTGTCCTGGGAGTCACTGCTTTAGGAAATTCCGTAAAAAAAGCCATATCAAAGGCATATTCGGCTGCTTCCAGAATAACATGGGACGGAGTATATTATCGCAAAGATATTGGACAGAAGGCATTAAAAAGAATAGAACAACCTCCGAAAGTAGGAATTGTGATGGGGAGCGACTCAGACTATAAAGTTATGGAAGAAACTGTGGCTGCTCTAAAAAAATTCGATATTCCATTTGAAATGACTGTTGCATCTGCACACAGAAGCCCTGAAAAAGCACATGAATTTGCATCCTCAGCACAAAAGCGAGGGCTTAAAGTTATTATTGCAGGTGCAGGACATGCAGCGCATCTTGCAGGAGCTATCGCGGCTTATACTTCTCTCCCCGTTATTGGAGTCCCAATAGATTCTTCTGCCTTGCAAGGCCTGGATTCTCTTCTTTCCACCGTTCAGATGCCTCCAGGCATACCAGTGGCAACTGTGGCTATAGGAAAACCAGGAGCAAGAAATGCGGGAATACTTGCAGCACAAATACTCGCTGTTTCAGATGCCGGGCTGGAGAAAATGCTTGATAATTATAAAAAAGAAATGGCCGCAAAGGTAGAAGAAAAAGCAGGCAAACTTCAAGGTCAAATATAGTGTCCAGCCGAAAATTGCTGATAGACCCTTTTAATCCCCAGCCGGAGTTAATTCTGAAAGCAGCCGGCTTAATAAAAAAAGGCGGTGTAGTTCTATTCCCGACAAGATGTCTTTATGGACTTGGAGCAGATGCATTTAATCCTGAAGCTGTTGACAGGGTTTTCAAAATAAAGCAAAGACCTTACAACAAACCGATCTCAGTTTTGATAAAAGATACAAATGACCTGCATATTCTTGTAAAACA